>DASXJM010000001.1:0-1925 GCA_036497405.1 Streptosporangiaceae bacterium
CCCCGTACGCCCCATGAGCACAGCAGGACCCACGCACCCCGGCGGCCCCACGAGGGCGACGGCTTTCCATGATCGATGTCTGTTTACGCGCACTAGAGGGTTAGTAAACGTACATCGATCATGGTCGAGCCGGGCTCTGACGGCTGGGGGGCCGCCTTGGCGTGGCCCGTGGGGCTAGTGGGACTGGTGGGTCGGGCGTGCCCCGGGTGCGCGAGCTGGAGGTTCCGGGGCGGCCGAGCGCAGGCCGGGGATTCGGGCGAGCCGGCGGGCACCGGAGGCTCAGGGGCGCCGGGCCCCGGGGCTTAGGCGACGCGGCGGGCTTAGGCGATCGGCGGGGCTCAGGCGACCCGGCGGGCGGCCGGGGCTCAGGCGACCCGGCGGGCGGCCGGGGCTTAGGCGATGCGGCGGGCGCCGGGGCCGGGGCGGGTGGTGACCTGGCGGGCTGAGTCGAGGTGGTGGCCGGCCTCGCACTCCAGGTGCAGGCGGACCGGGGCGCCGCAGTCGCGGTGGGCCAGTTCCAGCGGCGCGCCTTCCGGGCCCTGGGCGTACTGGTCGCCGAAGTGCATCAGCGCGACCATGATCGGGTAGAGGTCGAGACCCTTGTCGGTCAGCCGGTACTCGTGCCGAACGCGCTGGCCCGCTTCCTGGTACGGGACCCGGCGCAGCAGGTCCTCGTGGACCAGCCGGGACAGGCGGTCGCTCAGGATCTGGCGCGGGGCCTGGGTGCGGCGCTGGATGTCGGCGAACCGGCGGACGCCGCTGAACGCCTCGCGGAGCACGAGGAACGTCCACTTCTCCCCGATGAGGCTGACGGTGGCGGCCACCGCGCAGTTGGCCGGGTCGTAGTCCAGGATCCAGGGCTGTGCCATGACGCCATGCTAAATCTAGTTGACAGACTCAGCAATCCGGACCCATTCTGAGTCTGTGAACGGAACTCAGCCGGACGGGTGTCCGGGATGGCAGATCCGGCCGGCCAGCGCGGCGGACACCGATGCGCTGCGGGTGTTCCTGACCGGGCTTTCGCTGCGCACCCGGTACCTGAGGTTCTTCGCCGGCGTGCTGCCGGTCAGCCCGGCCTTCCTGGCCCGGATGACCGGGCGCGCCACCCCGCGCGGTGAGCGGGTCGACGCGCTGGTGGTGACCGCGGCCGACGGACTCGGCCCCGGCGCCGGCCCCGAGGTCGTCATCGGGCACGGGATGGCCACCGACACCCACGACGACGCGGGCCGGGCCGTGACCGACATGGGTGTGGTGGTGGCCGACGCCCACCGGGGCCGGGGGGCGGGGTCGGCGCTGATCCGGGCCCTGGCCGCCCGGGCCCGGGAGCGAGGCGCGACCATGATCATGATGGACGTGCTGGCCGAGAACCGGGAGATGCTGGCCCTGATCGAGCACTACTTCCCGGTGGCCCGCTACGGCCGCACCGGACCGTACGTCAGCGTCCACGTCCAGCTGCCCAGCTTTCAGGAGGAACCTGCCCGTGAGCCTGCCATCGTTGCCAGCCGAGGAGATCTCCCCCGAGCCGAGCCAGCACGACCGGGAGCGGACCTACCAGTGGGGTGACCCGGCGGTCTCGGCAGCGGCCGCGCGCCAGCTCGACGGGCTGGCCTTCTTCCGGGAGATCGCGGCGGGCACCCTCCCGCCGCCGCCGATCATGTCGACCCTGGGCTTCGAGGCGGTGTCGTTCGACCCGGGCCGGGCCGTGTTCGCGTTCGAGCCGGCCGAGTATCAGTACAACCCGATCGGGTCGGTGCACGGCGGGGTCTACGCCACCTTGTGCGACTCGGCCTGCGGGTGCGCCGTGCACACGATGCTGCCGGCCGGGGCCTACTACACCTCGCTGGACCTGTCGGTCCGGTTCATCCGGCCCATCACCTCGGCCACCGGCCGCCTGGTCTGCGAGGGCACGGTCGAGAACATCGGCG
>DASXJM010000002.1:0-6371 GCA_036497405.1 Streptosporangiaceae bacterium
GCCACGGTCACGCAGCCCAGGGTGGGGGCGCCGTTGTCCACGTGCAGCCAGATGTCGCCGCCGGGGCGCGGGCCCCAGGGCTGCTTGGTGCTGGTCACCGGGGAGCCGGCCACCCGGTTGAAGTCGATGGCGACCACGTAGTTGAACACCCCGAAGGTGTTGTGGCCGAGGAAGTGACCGGCGGTGTGGAAGTAGGACCCGCTCTGCTCGTACGGCTCCCGGGTACCGGGGTTCGGCAGCCGGCCGCCGGCCGCGGAGAGGGTGTAGACGCCGGTCGGGGTGGTCAGATCGCCCGCGGTCCGGTGGGCCGACCAGCCCTTCTCCCCGTCGTGCCCGGGCATCAGGGGGCCGCTCTGGCTCCAGCCCGCCGCGGTCCGGGTCCACCGCGACACCGTGTTGGTGGTGCTGGACATGGCCGGGGCGGTGACGATGACGGCCTGCCCGGAGCCGGCCGGGACGCGGCTCAGTTGGGTGGCCGCCCAGGACGGCACCGGGTCCGAGGTGTCGCTGGCCCGGGGCGTGGCGGGCACCAGCGGGTTGTCGGGCTGAGGACCCAGCCGCCGGGACGGCTGGGGCTGGCGGGATGGGTGGGACGAGAGGGCCGTCGTGGACGACTGGGCCGCGGGCACGGCGCAGCCCGCGGCCAGGACCGCCACACTGGCCACGGTGGCCGCCGCAGTCACGGCCGCCGCTACCGCGGGAGCGCGGCCGGGGGCGGCCAGCGAGGACGGGCCGGGGGTCGGCAGTCCCGGGTCACGGGACTTTGCACGGGTCACAGCCGTTATGTATGTCCTCGCTGGCGCGGTTTAAGCCGCCGCCGACCGCAGAGCGGGCAGGACTTCCTTGCCGATCATGTCGATCGTGGCCATTGGGTCATTCGACATGACCTGGATGGACACCATGTCCGCGCCGACCTCGGTGACCAGCGGGCGGTAGGCGTCGATCAGGCCGGCCGCGTCCTTCACCACCGTGTAGCTGCCCAGCACCTCGGACCGGTCCATCTCGTCGGCCCGGTAGCGCAGCTCAGCCGGGTCGGCGGTCTCCAGCCGGCCGGGGGCGCGCAGGCCACGCATGGCCGACAGGGCCCGCCAGGCCTCGTCCGGCCCGTCAGCCAGCACCGTCCACCGGGTGGCCAGCACCCGCTGAGTGTGCCCGCGAGCGGCGGCGGCCGTCCGGTAGGGCTCGATGACCTTGGCCACGGTGTCGGACGGATCCTTGACGCTGGTGATGAGGCCGTCGGCGTACTCGCCCGCGAACGTGGCCGACTTGGGGCCCCCGGCGGCCATCAGCGCGGGCAGCTCGCCGACCGGCGGGGAGTACAGCTTGGCCGAATCGGTCTGGTAGTGCTTGCCCTCGAAGGTCAGCTTCTCCCCGGCGAACAGCCGGTGAATGATCTCCAGCGCCTCCTGCATGCGCTCCTGGCGGCCCTTGTAGCCCGGGAACGACCAGCCGAGCGGGCGCTCGTTGATGGCCTCGCCGGTGCCGACCCCGAGCAGCAGCCGCCCGCTCGACAGCCGGTCGGTGGTCGCGGCCATCTGGGCCACCAGCGCCGGGTGGTAGTGGAACAGCGGGCAGGTCACCGCGGTGCCGAGCTGGACCCGTTCGGTCTGGACGGCCACCGCCCCCAGCCACGACCAGACGAACCCGGCGGCCGACGTGTCGTCCACCCAGGGGTGGAAGTGATCGGACCCGAGGACCATGTCGAACCCGGCCTCCTCGGCCGCGATCGCCTGGTCGACCAGGGCTTCCGGCTGGTACTCCTCGTGGCTGCACAGCCAGGCAAATTTCATATTGAACGACGCTATCAAAGGGGTTCCCGGTCCGGGCGGCGGGCCGCCTCGGGCGTGCTCCGGGAGGCCCAGCGGAGGCCGGCGACCTGGCCGGCCACGACCACGGCGATACCCGCCCAGACCTGCGGCCGCGGGGCGGGGCCGCCGAGCAGGACACCGGTGACGGCGGCGGCGATCGGGGCCACCCCGGTGAGCAGGCCCGCGCGGCCGGGGCCGAGCCGGGACACGCCGGAATACCACAACACGAACGCCACCGCGGTGACGGCCACGGCCAGGTAGGCGGTGGCCAGCCAGTCGGACCCGGTCAGCCGGGTCACGGCCCCTGGTCCCTCGTGGACCAGGCCGATGACCGCGAACAGCACGGTCGCCATCCAGGTCGTGTGGACCGACACCCCCCACGGGCCGTGGCGGCCCAGCACCGGCACGGCCAGCAGGGTGAAGGCGACCTCGCAGCCGAACACCACCGCCGCCCAGGCGACCCCGATCGCATCGGTGCGGCCCAGCCCCTGGATCAGCCCGGCCCCGCCGGTGACGACCAGCGCGGCCGCGACCATGCCCGCCCGCGGCCGGGACCGCTCCAGCAGCGGGCCGGCCACCGCCAGCAGCGGCGGCACGCAGGCCACGGCCACCCCGAGCACGGCCGGCTCGGCGTGCCGGGCGCCCTGGACCAGGCCCACGTTGAACAGGACCAGGCCGGTGCTGGCGATCCCGGCCAGCCACAGCCACTCGGCGCCCCGCGGCCGGACCACCGGGCGCCCGGACCGGTGGGCGAACAGCACCAGCAGCAGGGCGGCCACGGCGTAGCGCACCGCCTCGGCGGTGAAGAACGGGGCCCCGGTCAGCACGCCGGACACGGCCACGCTGCCGCCCACGAACACCATAGCCGACACGCAGGCGCCGACGGCCCGGCGCGGCGAGGTGGCCATCCGGTCGGCCGGACCTTCCTCGGGGGCGGTCTCGATGATGGAAACGTCGGTCACGTGACCTGACGTTAGGCGGAAATGGTCCAGCTAAACAGGACCATTCCCGGGGGTTCATAATGGACCAATGGCCAAGGTTCCCCGGGGCGCGGACCTGTTGCAGCTGGACCGGGCCGCGGCCCCGGCCCGGGGCCTGACCAGCTGGCTGGCCGCCGCGCTGCGGGCCGGGATCCGGGACGGCCGGCTCCGGCCCGGGACGGCGCTGCCCGCGACCCGGCTGCTGGCCGACGACCTGGGGGTGTCCCGGGGCGTGGTGGTCGAGGCCTACCAGCGGTTGCGGGAGGAGGGCCTGGTCAGCGCCCGATCCGGGGCGGGCACGACGATCCTGCCCCCGTCGGCGCGACCCGCGGCCCTACCGCTGCCCGCAAACTCGGCTCCGCCCGCGGCCCTGACCCCGCCCAGGACGGCCGACGGCCCGCCGATCCCCCAGGACGATCCGTTGTCGCTGCCACGGCGCTGGGGCGCGGACGCCGAGATCGACCTGTCCCCCGGCGTGCCCGACCTGTCGGCGTTCCCGCGGGCGGCCTGGTTGCGGGCCGAGCGGACGGTGCTGGCCGAGGCCAGCCCGGCCGACCTCGGCTACGGCGACCCGCGCGGCAACGAGCCGCTGCGGGCCGCGCTGGCGGGCTGGCTGGCCCGGAACCGGGGCCTGCGCACCAGCCCGGACGCCATCGTGGTCACGGCCGGGGTGGCCCAGGCGCTGGCCCTGCTGGCCCAGACGCTGCGCGCCCGCGGCCACACCCGGATCGCGGTGGAGAACCCGGGCTCCCGCGGCACCCGCGACGAGCTGGCCCACTGGGGACTGACCCCGGTCCCGGTCACCGTGGACGCCGACGGCCTCAACGTCGCCGACCTGGCCCGCACCGGGGTACCAGCGGTGGCGACGACCCCGGTCCATCAGTTCCCGACCGGGGTGGTGCTGTCCCCGGAACGCCGCCGGGACCTGCTGGACTGGGCGGCCGGCGGCGGCCTGATCATCGAGGATGATTACGACGCCGAGTTCCGCTACGACCGGGCCCCGGTCCCGGCCCTGCACAGTTCGGCGCCGGGCCGGATCGCCTACGCGGGCAGCGTGTCCAAGACCCTGGCCCCGGGCATGCGCATGGGCTGGCTGGTCCCACCGCCCGAGCTGCACGCGGACGTGGTGCGGGCCAAGCACGCCAGCGACCTGGGCGCGCCCGCCCTGCCCCAGCTGGTGCTGGCCACGCTGATCACCAGCGGCGGCCTGGAGCAGCACATTCGCCAGGTCCGGACCCGTCAGCGGCACCGCCGGGACGCCCTGCTGGACGCGCTCGCCGCGCAGCTACCGGGGGCCCGGGTCCAGGGCATCCCGGCGGGCCTGCACCTGCTGGTCACGTTCCCGGACGCGGCCGGGCAGCTGGACGACACCGCGCTGGCCGCTGGACTGCGGCGGCACGGGGTACTGGTGCACGCCCTGTCCCGGCACCGGGACCAGGCCCGGAGCGAGGCCGCGTCGCCCGCGCCCGCGGTGCCCGGGCTGGTCCTCGGGTACGCGGCCCACACCCCCGATCAGCTCCGGGAGGCCGCCCGCCGGATCGCCCGCGCCGTTCGCGACGTTCCGTGCTGAGTCCCTGTCAAATCGTCACCACCTGGGGCAGGATGGACGGGTGAACCGGGACGAGGACGACGGGTGAACCGGGACGAGGTCGAGGCGCTGCGGGCGCTGCTGGCCCCGACCGGCTGGCCGGAGCGGGCCCAAGCGTTCGCCCGCGCCCTGCGAGTGTCTATCGCTGGCCGGGAGGGCCGCCAGGGGGGCAGCCGCGGCGGCCTGCTGCTGGTCGGCACGCCGGCCGAGGAGCCCTGGCACCTGGCCGCGCACCTGGACGACGAATCGCGGCTGTCCGGCCTGCCCGAACTGGCCCCGACCCTGGTCCGCTGGAACGCCCCGCCCGAGGCCCCGCCGCACCTGCGGATCGGGCTGGACCGGCTGGCGGCCGCGCGGCGGGGCGAGACCCTGTTCGTGGTGTCGCCGGAGGCGGCCCCGGTGCCACTGCTGGAGCGGGCCGACGACGCCCGCCGGGCCGGGGCCACCATCCTGGCCCTCAACCAGGGCGACCCCGAGCTGGACGGGCTGGCCCACGAGACGCTGACCGTGGCCCCCGACGCGACCGCCCCGGTGACCTTCACCGTGGCCCAGCATCTGGTCAGCGTGGCCGCCGGAGACCCCGCCGCGGCGCGGCGGGGTTTGCGCGACCGACTGGCCCACTGGCTCGACGTGGTGAGCGGACCATCAGCCTGAACGGCGGACCCGGATCAGGCCGGCCGCGGCGACCAGCATGAGGAGCATGATCCCGGCCGCGACCAGGAAGGCCCGGTCGAAGCCGGCCGCCAGCGCGCGGGAGTAGACCGCGGTGGTCCGGGCGTGCCGGGCGCGGTTGGCGACCACGGTCCAGGCCACGGTGCCGAGCACGGCCAGGCCGATGGAGCCGCCCACCTGACGGGTCGCGTTGAGCAGGCTCGACGCCACCCCCGAGTCCCCCTCGGCCACGTCGGACAGGGCGACCAGGGACATCGGCACGAACAGCAGGCCGAGCCCGGCCCCGGTGATCAGGAGCGGGCCCAGCAGCCCACCCAGGAACGTGCCGTGCTCGGTCAGCCGGGACATCCAGAACAGGCCGCCGCTGGTGATCACCGTTCCGGCCAGCAGCAGCGGAAGGTGACCGGTCCGGGCCACCAGCCGGGTGGAGAGCACCGAGGTCACCAGCACCGCGATGGTCAGCGGCAGGAACGCCGCGCCCGCCCGCAGCGGAGAGTAGCCCCACACGTCCTGCACGAACAGGGTCAGGAAGAAGAACACCCCGAACAGGGTGGTGCCGATGCCGAGGCTCATCAGGCTGGCGCCGACCCGGTTCCGGCTCCGCAGCAGCCGGACCGGCAGCAGCGCCTCGCGGGTGCGGGCCTCGATGAACCCGAACGCGGTCAGGGCCACGGCCCCGGCCGCCAGCGTGGCGATCACCTTGGCGTCGCCCCAGTGGGAGGTGCCGTCCGGGCCGGTGCCGGCGTTGGACAGCCCGTAGACCAGCGCGGCCACCCCGCCGGACCCGGTGATGATGCCGGGCAGGTCGAACCGTCCCGGGCGGCGCCCGCTGCCGGGCAGCACGGCCCGGGCGGCCAGCGCGCCCACGATGCCGATCGGCACGTTGACGAACAGCACCCAGCGCCAGGACACGTAGGTGACCAGCAGGCCGCCCGCCAGCAGCCCGACGGCGCCACCGGCCACGCTCATGGCCGAGTAGACACCCAGCGCCCGGTGCCGGGCCCGTCCCTCCGGGAACGTGGTGAACACCAGGGCCAGCGCGGTCGGGGTCACGATCGCCCCGCCCGCGCCCTGCACGGCCCGGGCCGCCAGCAGCCAGGCCTGGCCGGTGGCCAGGCCACCGGCCAGGGACGCGGCCGAGAACACCAGCAGGCCGAGGATGAACATGCGCCGCCGGCCGAGCAGGTCACCGGCCCGGCCGCCCAGCAGGAGCAGGCCGCCGAGGGTGAGGGCGTAGCCGTTCACCACCCATTCCAGGCCGCTGTCGGAGAACTGGAGGGCGGTCTGGATGTGCGGCAGCGCCACGTTGACGATGGTCGCGTC
>DASXJM010000003.1:0-14439 GCA_036497405.1 Streptosporangiaceae bacterium
AGGAAGACGCCCTGGCCGGCCGAGAGCTGCTCGTAGTGGCGCAGCCGGTCCCGGGCCCGGGTCGGGTCGGCGTCGGCCATGGCCTGGATCAGCACCGCGGCCAGCACGGTCGGGGCCGCGTGCGAGTCGAACAGCAGCCGGGAGCCGACCCCGGCCGGGAGCAGCACGTCGGCGTCGGCGGCGAACGGCGCGAACCGGGTGTCGCTGATGACGGCGGTGCGCATGCCGAGCCGCCGGGCGAACCGGAGCGCCTGCACGGTCTCGGCCGGGTAGCGGGGCAGCGCGAAGCCCAGCAGCCATTGGCCGCCCGCCTCGCTGACGTGCACCAACGCGTCGAACACCACGCTGCCGCCGTAGGTCAGGCAGCGCACGTCGGGATGGATACGCCGGGCCGCGTAGGCGAAGTACTGGGCCACCGGGGCTGAGATCCGCTGCCCGAGTACGGCCAGCGGGACCGACGCGGCCAGGTCGCGGGCCAGGTCGGTGATGACCTGGGGGTCGGCCAGCATGTCGTTCAGCGCGCCCAGGTTGGCGATCTCGGCCGCCACCGCGGCCTGCAGGGGGTTGTTGCCGCCGTCGGCGTCCCCGTCGCCGGACCCGTCCGGCCCCGAACCGGCGGCCGGGGTGTCGAACGCGATCCCGCGCAGGGTTTCCCGCAGCGCCGGGTAGCCGGAGAAGCCGAGGGCGGCCGCGAACCGGGTCACCGACGGCTGGCTGACCCCGGCCCGGCGGGCCAGGGCCACGCTGGACAGGAAGGCCGAATCCGGCATGTGGTCCAGCAGGTACTGGGCGATCCGCCGCTGCGCCGGGGACAGGCGGCGCCCATCCAGCAGCGTCAGCAGTGCGTCAGCGGCGACACCCTGGCCGCGGCCCTCCATCGCGCCCGACCTTCCTTGCCCGCCGGCCGTCGTGTACAGGATCATTCACAGCGTAAGTTCTCGCATGGTTTCATGCCAGAGACCAGGTGAGAGCGCGGACCAAGGCTGATCATCCGCCGCCCTACTTCCGCTGGTGCTTCCCATGGGGGCCAGCACTACCCGGTGGTAATGTTCGCAGCCTGAAAGCGGCCCAGGGCCGTACCCGGCACGGGCCCAGCAGCGGACGAGGATGGTGAACCGGTTGAGGTTCGAGGGCGGTCCGCTCCGGGTGGCCCTGCTGTCCTACCGGAGCAAGGCGCACTGCGGTGGCCAGGGCGTCTACGTCCGGCACCTGAGCCGCGAGCTGGCCGCGCTCGGCCACACGGTCGAGGTGTTCTCCGGCCAGCCCTACCCCGACCTGGACCCCGGCCCGCGCCTGCGCGAGGTGCCCAGCCTGGACCTGTACCGGGACGAGGACCCGTTCCGGACCCCGCGCCGGGACGAGTACCGCGACTGGGTCGACGTGCTGGAGACCACCACCATGTGGAGCGGCGGGTTCCCCGAGCCGCTCACGTTCAGCCTGCGGGCGCTGCGGGCCCTGCGCGAGCGGCGGGCCGACTTCGACGTGGTCCACGACAACCAGGGGCTCGGCTACGGGCTGCTGGGCGTGCCCCGGCTCGGCCTGCCCCTGGTGACCAGCATCCACCACCCGATCAGCGTGGACCGCAAGATCGAGCTGGAGGCCACCAGCGGCCTGGCCCGGCTGTCCAAGCGCCGCTGGTACGGCTTCGTCCGCATGCAGGCCCGGGTGGCCCGGCAGGCGGCCAAGGCCGGCCCGGTCATCACGGTGTCCGAGTCCTCGCGGCGCGACATCTACCGTGACTTCCGGCTCCGACCCGGCCGCGTGGACATCATCCCGCTGGGCGTCGACACCCGGGTCTTCCACCCCCGCGACACTCCCCGCGTCCCCGGCCGCATCGTGGCCGTGACCAGCGCCGAATCGCCGGTCAAAGGGCTGCCGGTGCTGCTGCGGGCGGTGGCCAAGGTGGCCACCGAGCGCGACGTGCAGCTGACCGTGGTCGGCAAGGTCGCCCCGGGCGGCCCGACGATGAGACTCATCGCCGAGCTGTCCCTGGCCGACCGGGTCCGGTTCACCGCGGGGATCAGCGACGACGAGCTGGCCGGGCTGCTGGCCAGCGCCGAACTGGCCGTGGTGCCGTCGCTCTACGAGGGCTTCTCCCTGCCCGCGGTGGAGCACATGGCCTCGGGCACGCCGCTGGTGGCCAGCCGGGCGGGCGCGCTCCCCGAGGTCACCGGGGACGCCGCCGAACTGGTCACCCCGGGCGACCCCGAGGAGCTGGCCGCGGTCCTGCGGCGGCTGCACGACAGCCCGCGCGAGCGGGAGCGGCTGTCCCGGGCGGCCTGGCAGCGGGTCCAGGAGCGGTTCGCCTGGCCGGCCGTGGCCCAGGCCACCGCCGAGCGCTACCACCAGGCCATCGCCGCCCGCCGCCCGCGAACCCGGCCCCCGGGACCAGGAACCCAGCGCGGAGGAACCCAGCCTTGCTGACGGTCGACTACACCCGGCTCCAGATCGCCCCGGGCGACCGCGTCCTGGACGTGGGTGCCGGCAACGGCCGCCACGCCTACGAGGCCTACCGGCGGGGCGCCCGGGTGGTGGCCTTCGACCTGGACCGCCAGGAACTGGCCGCGGTGGCCGGGATGTGCGGGGCCATGCGAGCCGAGGGCCAGGTACCCGCGGACGCGGGCAGCGCGGCCGTGTCCGGCGACGCCACCGTGCTGCCGTTCGCCGACGACTCGTTCGACAAGGTCATCGCGGCCGAGGTGTTCGAGCACATCCTGGACGACCAGCGGGCCATGAACGAGGTGGCCCGGGTGCTGAAGCCCGGGGGCGTGCTGGCCGTCACCGTGCCGGCCTGGCTGCCGGAGCGGATCTGCTGGGGCCTGTCCCGCGAGTACCACGAGGTGCCCGGCGGCCACGTGCGCATCTACACCCGGCTGGAGCTGGAAGCCAAGCTGCGCCGGGCCGGGCTGGCCATCGGCGGCCACCACCACGCGCACGGCCTGCACTCCCCCTACTGGTGGCTGAAGTGCCTGGTCGGAATGGGCAACGACGATCATCCGGCGACCAGGGCCTACCACAAGATGCTGGTCTGGGACATCATGCGACAGCCCGCCGCCACCCGCCTGGCCGAGCAGGCCCTCAACCCGCTGATCGGCAAGAGCGTCGTCGTCTACGCCGCCGCGCGCTCGTGACCCCGGCCGTTCCGGGAGTGCTCAGCGCGGACCGGGTGCGGGCCACCGCCCGCAGCATCGCCGCGGCTCAGGAGGCGTCGGGCGCGATCGGCTGGCCCGACGGCCACGTGGACGTGTGGGACCACATCGAGTGCGCGATGGCCCTGAGCGCGGCCGGGCTGACCGGCCCGGCCCGGCGGGCCTACGCCTGGCTGCGCCGGGTCCAGCGGGCCGACGGCTCGTGGCCGCGGGCCATCGCGGCCGGGACCGTGACCGACCCGGCCGCCGAGAGCAACCACGCCGCCTACGTGGCGGTCGGGGCCTGGCACGAACTGCTGGTCACCGGGGACCGCCGGTTCGCCGAGACCATGTGGCCCACGGTCCGGCGGGCGGTCGAGTGGGTGCTCGACCTGCAGGCCCCGGGCGGGGAGATCGCCTGGGAACGCGACCGGCACGGCCAGCCGGGCCGGCACGCCCTGCTGACCGGCTGCGCCAGCATCCACCAGAGCCTGCGCTGCGCGGTGGCCCTGGCCGACTACGTGGGCGAGTCCCAGCCGGACTGGGAGCTGGCCGCCGACCAGCTGGCCCACGCGGTGGCCTGGCACCCGGAGGCGTTCGCGGACAAGGGCCGGTTCTCGATGGACTGGTACTACCCGGTGCTGGGCGGGGTGCTGCGCGGGGACGCCGCGGCCCGGCGGCTGGCCGCCGACTGGGACCGGTTCGTGGTGCCCGGGCTCGGGGTCCGCTGCGTGGACGACCAGCCCTGGGTGACCGGAGCCGAAAGCTGTGAGCTGGTGCTGGCCCTGCACGCCGCGGGCCAGCCCGACGCCGCGGCCCGGCTGTTCGCCGACGTGCAGCACCTGCGCGACCCCGACGGCGCCTACTGGACCGGCTGGCAGTTCGCCCACCAGCGGCACTTTCCGGCCGAATGCAGCGCCTGGACCGCGGCGGCGGTGATCCTGGCCGCCGACGCTCTGTCCGGCAGCACCGGCGGGGCCGGCGTGTTCAGGGACGCTCAGGCGGGCGCGGGCGCCCTCGACGCCGACTGCGGCTGCGCCCCGGAAACCTGCGCCCCGGAGACCCCGGACGGCTCACCCGAGGGACGGGCGGGTGCGTTCGAGCACCCGTAGCGAGCCCAGCGCCCGGACCTCGGTGAACTCCTCGGACTCCAGCGCCCGCTGGTAGATGCGGTAGGGGGCCTGGCCCCCGTCGGCCGGGTCGGGGAACACGTCGTGGATGACCAGGGCCCCGCCCAGGGTCACGAACGGCGCCCAGCCCTCGTAGTCGGCCTGCGCCGCCTCGTCGGTGTGCCCGCCGTCGATGAACACCATGCCCAGCAGGCCCCGCCACACCTGGGCCACCCGGGCCGACCGGCCCACGATGGCGACCACGTCGTCCTCCAGCCCGTTCGCGGCCATCGTGGCCCGGAACAGGGGCAGCGTGTCCAGCTGCCCGGTGCGCGGGTCGGCCAGAGCGCGGTCGTGGTACTCCCAGCCCGGCTGGTGCTCCTCGGACCCGTGGTGGTGGTCGACGGTCATCACGGTCTGGCCGAACTTCCGGGCCGCGGCGGCCAGGTAGATGGTGGACTTGCCGCAGTAGGTGCCGATCTCCATGATCGGGCCGACCGGGGCGTAGGCGGCGGCGGTCTCGTACAGGGCCAGGCCTTCGGCCGGGGGCATGAAGCCCTTGGCCGCCTCGGCGGCGCGGAGCAGTTCCGGGTCCATGGTGGTCGCGTTCTTCGTGACGGGGCTGGGGGACGAGGCCGGACGGTGCAGCGCCGACAGCCGGGTCAGCGCCTCCTTGAGCACCTCGGGCCGCTTGCAGAAGGTGAAGCGGACCTGGGTCCGGCCCGCCTCCCGGTCGTCGTAGAACACCGCGCTGGGGATGGCCACCACCCCGGCCCGTTCCGGCAGCCGGGCGCAGAACTCGATCCCGTCGGTCTCGCCCAGCGCGGCGATGTCGGTGGTGACGAAGTAGGTGCCGTCGGACGGGTAGACCTCGAACCCGAGCTCGTCCAGGCCCGCGCTGAGCAGGTCGCGCTTCATCCGCAGGTCGTCGCGCAGGTCGGCGAAGTACTGGTCGGGCTGGCCGAGGGCGGCCGCGATGGCGTACTGGAACGGCCCGCCACTGACGTAGGTCAGGAACTGCTTGGCCGCCCGCACCGCCGACACCAGTTCCGGCTGGCCGGTGACCCAGCCGATCTTCCAGCCGGTGAACGAGAACGTCTTGCCGCCCGAGCTGATCGACACCGTGCGCTCGGGCATGCCCGGCAGGGTGGCGATGGGCACGTGCTCGCCGGTGTAGACCAGATGCTCGTAGACCTCGTCGGTGACCACCAGCAGGTCGTGCTCGACCGCGATCCGGGCGATGGCGGTCATCTCGGCCCGGGTGAACACGGACCCGGTCGGGTTGTGCGGGGAGTTGACCAGGATGGCCCGGGTCCGCGGGGTGATCGCGGCCCGCAGCGCGTCCAGGTCGGGCCGGAAGGCCGGCGGCCGCAGCGTGACCGGGACCCGGGTCCCGCCCGCCATGGCGATCGAGGCCGCGTAGGAGTCGTAGTACGGCTCGAACGCGATCACCTCGTCGCCCGGCTCGACCAGGGCCAGCATGGTGGCGGCGATGGCCTCGGTGGCGCCCGCGGTGACCAGCACCTCGGAGTCCGGGTCGTACTCCAGCCCGTAGAACCGGCGCTGGTGATCGACGATGGCCACCCGCAGGTCAGGCACACCGGGACCGGGCGGATACTGGTTGCCCTTCCCGGTCAGGATCGCGTCCGCCGCGACCTGGGCCACGGCGGGCGGCCCGTCGGTGTCGGGGAACCCCTGGCCCAGGTTGACCGAGCCGGTCCGTACCGCCAGGGCGGACATCTCGGCGAAGATCGTGGTCCCCATGCCGGTGAGGCGCTGGCTCAGCAGTGGTCTACGCACCGGATCAGTTTAGGCTGGCAGCATGCGAGTCGCGCTCTGCCAGATCCCGGTCAGCTCCCAGCCCGCGGTCAACCTGGACCGGGTCCGCGTGGCCCTGGCCGAGGCCGCCGCCCAGGACGCCGACCTGGCCGTGTTCCCGGAAGCGACCCAGATCCGGTTCGGCTGCGACCCCCGGCCAGAAGCAGCGCTGCCCCACGAGGGGTTCGGCGCCGACCTGGCCGCGGCCGCCGCCGAGGCCGGGCTGGCCCTGGTCGCGGGCATTTTCACCCCGGCCCCGGACGGGCGCGTGTACAACACCGCGGTGGCGTTCGGCGGCAGCGGGGAGCTGGTGGCCGCCTATCGCAAGCTGCACCTGTACGACGCGTTCGGCCAGCAGGAATCGGCCCTGATCGCGCCGGGCGACGAGGTCGTGGTGACCAAGCTGGCCGGGCTCAGCGTGGGCCTGCAGATCTGCTACGACCTGCGCTTCCCCGAGCTGACCCGGGCCCTGGTCAGCGGCGGCGCCGACCTGGTGGCCATGCCCGCCGCCTGGGGGGCCGGCCTGTTCAAGGAAGAGCACTGGGTCACCCTGACCCGCGCCCGCGCCATCGAGAACACGGTCTGGGTCGCCGCCGTCGGCCAGGTCCCCGACCCCGACGAAGCCCCGACCCGCGCCCCCACCGGCATCGGCCGCAGCCTCCTGGTCGACCCCATGGGCACCGTCCGCCTCGACCTCGGCCCCTTCCCGGGCGTCGCGGTCGCCGAGGTCGACACGTCCTTCACGGCCCAGGTCCGGTCCTCGATCCCCAGCCTCGACCACCGCCGCCCCGAGGTCCTCGGCTGACCGGACCCGTCATCGGTCAGCGGGACTCCGGCACCAGACCTTCCATATTGAATTTATCGAAGGTCACGGACGTGGCTTCCCCGCACCCTGACCCGGTCCCACTGATCAGGCCACCGTCGGGGGCCCAGATCCCGGACCGCCCCGCCGTCTGGTCGTACCCGCCGCCGGTGGCCCCGGCGAAGCTGGCCACCGCCACCCAGACCCGGTGCTCGACCGCGATCCGGCGGGCCCGCTCGTGCTGCAGCTCCGCCTCATCGGCGTGCTTGACCGTCCCGGCCAGGTAGGCGTCGATCCCCAGCGCCGCCGTGTCGGCCGCGTGCCCGGGCACCCCGGTGTCCTTGCACACGGCCAGCCCCAGCCGCCACCCGTCGACCACGATCCGGGCCGGCTCGGGCCCGGGCGTGAACCGGACCGCTTCCTCGTCGCCCAGCCACATCTTGCGGTAGGCCACCGAGGCTCCGGCCCGGTCAACGGCCAGCACGGCGATGTAGCTGGCCCGGCCCTCGGCCACCGGCGCGCCGGCCAGGGCGATGGTGCCGGTCTCGGCGCAGGCTTCAATGAGCGGGGCCAGCCGCTCGTCCCCCGGGTCCACCGCCGCCGCGTCCAGCTCGTACCCGGTCAGCGACAGCTCCGGAAACACCACCACCCGCGCCCCGGCGCTACGGACCGCCGCCGCGTGCGCCCGCGCGTTGGCGGCCACATCATGCGGCACGCAGGGCGGCTGGGCCACCGCCACCGTCAGAGGTTCGGGCACCGAGCCGATCAGGCCGTTCGGGCCAGGATGTGCCGTTCGGTGACCGAGCCGGGCTCGTCTTCCAGCTCGACCTGGACCGGGTGGCCCGGTTCCGAGAGGTAGAGGCTGATGGCTTCGGCCAGCGCCGCGCGCAGTTCAGCCATGTCCTGACCGGACGCGAAACAGCCCGGAAGCTCCTCGACCTCCGCCCACAGGTCCTCGTTGGGCTCGCTGTGAATGCGGACCGTGTAGACGTTGCCGACTTCACTCACTGGTCGCCGCCTCCCTTCAGACCTGCCTGCCGAAGTAACGCCTCAGTCAGCGACCGGGAGTAATCGCCACCACGATGGTGTGGCAGCGTGATCGGCCGATGACCAGGCTTCTCCATCTTGACAACATGTTTGCCCCCCAGCGTCTCCGTCCAGCCGTGCTCCTCGAGAAGTTTCTTCGCGGAACGCTGACTGAGAACCCGGGGAAGGTCGCCTTTGCTCACAGGGCCATGGTGCCTTGAGTGTACGACGAAACGGGCTGGCCGCCGAGGCTCCCTAGTTGCGGATGGGGGAGCGCCAGATGGTGGGGGTTTCGCGGGTGGGGGTGGCGGTGAAGCCGACGCCGGTCAGGGTGCTGCCGGAGACGGTCAGGGCGGTGATCTCCTGGATGCCCTGGCCGCCCAGGCCGGTGACGGCGGGCGAGTTGGCTTTCCAGGACTGGCCGTTGGGCGAGGTCCAGATGACCACGTCCTGGCCGCCCTGGACGCCGAACGTGCCGACGGCGGTGAAACCAGCGCCGGTGGCGGCGACCGCGGTCACGGTGGCCTGCCCGTGCGGTGACGGCAGCACGGTTTCGGTCCAGGTGGTGCCGCCGTCGGTCGAGGCGGCGGCGAACGGGGTGGTCTGGCCGGACACCAGGGTGGCGGTGCCGGTGGCCACCAGCGTGTGGCCGTTGACGGTGACCTGGCTGAGCTGGGCCTTGGCCGCCCCGGCGGGCACGGCCAGGGTCACCGCCTGCCAGGTCTTGCCGTTGACCGAGGTCCAGGCGCCCGGGTGGGCGCCGGTCGAGCCGACCGCCGCGAACCCGCCGCTGGTGGCGGTGACGGCCAGCATCTGGTGGGCGGCCCCGGCCTGGTCGAGCGCGCCCGGGGCCGCGTCGGTGGCCCGCTGCCACCCGGTCGGCCCGGCCGACCACCAGGCGGCGGCGATGGTCCGGCCCCCGCTGACCTCGCGGCCGACGATGACGTAGCCGGCCGGGCCGGCCGCCACCGCCGAGGTGAACAGGCCCGCGCCGCCGAACGTGCCGGCCCCGTCGGCCGCCTCCCAGGAACGGCCGGTGGCCGAGGTGACCACCACCGGGTGCTGAGCCGCCCCGGCCTGAACGCCGCCGACCGCGACCCAGCCGTGGTTGCCTTCGGCCACGCTGGACAGCTGCTGCAGGCCGGGCCGGTTCAGCACCGCGGGTGAGGCCCCGGTGCCCCGCGACCAGGTGGTGCCCGCATCGGCGGAGAACCAGGTGGCCGGGAAGCCGTTGGCGCTGCCCACCGCGACCTGGTTGCTGCCGCCGGCCGTGATGCCGCTCAGGGCCAGTTCGGGTTCGGTGGCGCCGGGGATGCCGGCCACGTTGATCGGCCTGACCTGCCCGGCGTGGTCCACGCTGAGCTGGGGCTGCTGGCCGACCTGACCGGCCAGGCTGCCCGCCGCGACCACGGCGCCGTTGCTCACGGTGGCCAGGCCCGCGATGGTCCCGGCGTTGGTGCTGCCCAGCGTGCCCGCCGCCTGCCAGCCGGTCCCGTTGGCGCTGGTGAAGGCGAGCACGGCCCCGCCCACGCTGGCTCCCGAGAGCACCGCGCCGCCGGACCCGCCGCTGACGTTCTGCACGGTCAGGGCGACCCCGTTCGGCCCGGTGATGGTGGCCCCGAACTTCCAGTTCTGGCCGTCAGCCGACGTGAACGCGACCGCGTCGGCCTGGCCGTTCTGCTGGCCGGGGCGGATGGCGACCAGCGTGCCCCCGGCCGCGGTCAGCCCGGCCAGCGCGCCGCTGGCCCCGTGGCTGGCGGGCACGGTCACCCGCGACCAGGTCGAGCCGCCGTTGACGCTGCGCCAGAACGCGATGCCCTGGGGCACGGTCCGGGCCGCGATGACCATGGTGTGGCCCACCGCGGCGGCTTCGGTGATCGCCCCGACCATGCCGCCGCCCGGGGCCGTCAGCCGCAACTGGGCCGAGCCCAGCCGTTGCCAGCTGGTGCCGGTGGACGAGATCCACACCACCGGCCCGCCCGCGGCGGTGCGGCCCGCGGCCAGGAACCCGGTCGCCGTCCGGCGCAGCACGGTCACCTGGTCCCCGGCCTGGACCGGAGTGATGCCGGTGGCCGAACGGAGGGTCCAGGTCGTGCCGCTGCCGCTGGTCCAGAGGCTGTCCGGGCCGATCGCGGCCCAGTGCCCGGACCCGCCCGCGATCAGCGTGGCCGGGTGGCCCGGGGCGGGCTGGCCGCCGCCGGCCGCTTGTTCGGCTCCGAGGCTCCAGGTCTGGCCGCCGTCGCTCGACACCAGGAACTGGGCCCGGGCGATCCGGGCCCCCGACTGCGACCCGGTCACCACCACCCGGCTGCCGGAACTGGCCGCGGTGGTCAGCACCTGGTCGATGCCGCGGGCCTGCTCGGCGGGCAGGGTGCCGAAGTCGTTGCCGGCCGTGGTGGCGGGCGGGAAGCCAGACGACAGCGTGTTCGGGTTCGGGCCGGCCCCGCCGAGACCGCCGCCGAACGCCGCGACCAGCCCGATGCCCAGGGCCACCATCGACACCATCGGCAGGGCGGCGCGGACGGCCCAGTGCTTGATCCCGGCCCGGGACAGCGGCGACGGCAGCGGGTGGTCGCGACCCGGGCCCCGGCCGCGGGGGCGGGTCCGGTCGCGGGTTTCCTGGGCGTCGCGGGCTTGGCGGCCTGGGCGGCCTGGCCGGCCGCGGGTCCCGGTGCTGCTGGCCTGCTGGCGGAGCGGCCCGGTGGCCGGGCCTTCCCGGTCGGCGCGGGCGGCGGCGAACTCGTCCTCGGGCTCGGCGCTGCCGGGGGCCGGGGGCAGGGCGAGCTGGGAGCGCCGGGACGGGTCGACGTCGGCGCCGTCGAAGGAGGACGTGGATCCGGTGAACTCGAAGCCGGGGGGGCCGTAGGGGGCGCCGGTGCTGGGATCAGGGGCGGAGGGGGCGCGAGGGGCCGGGGGGACCAGGGAGACGGGCGGGGGCGCTGGGACCGGGCGGGCGTAAGGGACTGAGGGGTCGCCAGGGGCGGGGCGGGCGGCCGGGATGGGGCGGGCACTTGGGGGTGCCGGGGCGGAGGTGCCGAAGCTGACGATGTCGGGCCGGCCAGGTGGGTTGGGCGGGCCGGTCAGGTCGCGGGCGCGGGGCGGCGGGGTCTCGGCGCCGGGCAGGCCGAACTCGTAGCCCGGGTCGGCATACGGGTCGCGGCCCGGGGCGGCGTACACGTCCGGGCTGGGCTGGCCGTAGACGTCGACGCCGGGGCCGGCGTAGAGGCCCCGGGGGGGCTCGGCGTACGAGACGCGGCCCGGCTCGGGCGTGGCGTAGCCGGACTGGGCGTACGGGCCGGGCTCGGGTGAGCCGTAGCCGGGCTGAGTGTACGGGCCGGGACCAGACTCAGGCGCGCCGTAGCGAGGCTCGGCATATGGGCCGGGACCGGGCTCGGCCGGACCGTAACCGGAGTCGGCATACGGGCTGTAGCCGGACTCCGCGTACGGGTCGGGGCCGGGGCCAGGGCGGTCGTAGAACTCCGGACCCGGCTGGCCGTAAAACTCCGTGCCGGGCGGGCCGTACAGAGCGGCGCCGGGCCGACCGTAGAGGTCTGCGTCCGGGTGGCCGTAAAACTCCGCGCCCGGCTGGCCGTAGAAATCCAGGCCGGGCTGGGCGTATGACTCCGGGCTCTGCTGGGCGTAGGGGCCGGCGGCCGGTTGGCCGTGGGGGCCGGCGGCCGGCGGGGCATACGGGCCGGTGTCGGGCTGGGCGTAGTAGCCGCCGGGGCCGGGGCCAGGCTGGACCGGCTCGGGGCCCGGCTGGTAGCCGAACTCGAAGCCGGGCGGACCCGGCGGGTGGGCCGGGCTCTCGTCGTAGACGGGTTCGTCGTAGCCGGCCTCCGGGGCCGGGCCGTAGCCGGGTTCCTCGGCGTAGGCGTAGCCGTCGTCTGGGGCGTAGTCCGGGTCCGGGGCCGGGACCGGGTCCAGGTCGGCGCTGGCCTGGTAGCCGGAGCCGCCGGGCTCGTACCACTCGCTCGGCGCGTAGGCCGGGTGCGGAACGTAGGGCTCCTCGGCCGGGTCGGGCACGAAGGAGCTGCGGCCACGCTCGTAGCCGTACAGGTCGGCCGGGCCGACCGCGTCGGACGGCGGGGCGCCACTCGGGCCGTCACCCTGGTCGCCGCGGCCGACGTAGAGGTAGCCGGTGCTCAGGTCGGGGCCGCCCGCGTCGGGCTGGTACGGGTGGCCGGCCCCACCTTGATACGGGTAGCCCGGGCCGGGATCGGCCGGGTAGCCGTAGGCCGGATCCTCCGGGTACGCGGGCTCCTCGGGGTACGCGGGCTCCGGCGGGTACGGGTAGCCAGCGCCCGGACCGTACGGATCCTCGGCGTAGTGGGGCCCCGGAGCCGGGGCCGGGGGCCGCGGCGCGGGGACGTCGGGGCCGTCCCAGGGACCGGCTCCGCCCGGGGCAGGGCGGCGGATGCGCACGCGTTGAGGACGCGGTCCGTCGTCATCCCAGGGGTTGCCGGTCGTAGTCACCTGTTCCTCGGGGGCCCGGGGCAACATAGGCGGAGCTTTTACGGGGAAGGTGGCCTATGTCCCCTACGCGGTGATCGTACCTCCCGTGACCTTGATCAAGCCGGTGATTCGGGTGGCCCCCGGGCCGGGTGAGCCGCTGGTGACGCGCGCCACATTCACGATGGCTATCCGTGAGATCCCTTCCGGCACCGGGCCCGGCGGGCCCGGGTAACCTAAACAACTAGCCAGAATCGCTTTCAAGCTGCGGAAGTAGGCGATATTCGCCGTGTCTTCTGAGTCACCGCGAGTGAGCGCGGATCTCAGCGAATCAGAGCCGGTGTCGTCCGGATCTCAGGCCAGCGCCACCGGCCGTCCGGATCAGGCCAACGGAACCGCCCCGCCGGGTGGCCCGGCGGATCCGCAGCTGAACGCCTCCGATTTCGGTGCCAACCAGTGGCTGGTCGACGAGCTGTACCAGCGTTACCTGGCCGACCCGGGCTCGGTGGACCAGGCCTGGTGGAGCTTCTTCTCCGACTACCGGTCCGGCCCCAGCAGCGACGACGAGGCGGCCGACGTCGAGGACAACGGCTCCGCGGCCGCCCCGGCCCCCCAGGCCCCAGCCGCCCCGGCCGCCCCGGCCGTCAACGGCAGCGCGAACGGCACCCAGGCCCCGGCCGCCCCCCAGGCCTCAGCCGCCCCGCAGGCTCCGGCGGCCCCGCCGGCCAGCACTCCCCCGTCGGCCCCGCAGGCCCCGGCCAGGCCGCAGTCTCCGGCCCCGGCGGCCTCCGCAGCCGCGGCCCCGGCCGCCAGGCCCGCCCCGGCCAAGCCCGCGCCCCAGGTCGCAGGCCAGCGCAACCGGCTGCGCGGCGCCGCCGCCCGGACCGCGGTCAACATGGAAAGCAGCCTGGCCGTCCCGACCGCGACCAGCGTCCGCGACATCCCGGCCAAGCTGCTCATCGACAACCGCATCGTCATCAACAACCACCTCAAGCGCGGCCGCGGCGGCAAGGTCTCGTTCACCCACCTGATCGGGTTCGCGGTGGTCCGCGCGCTGGGCGCCGTGCCCGCGATGAACGAATCGTTCGCCGAAGACGACGGCAAGCCGGTGCTGGTCCAGCCCGAGCACATCAACCTGGGCCTGGCCATCGACATCGCCAAGGACGACGGATCCCGCCAGCTGCTGGTGCCCAACATCAAGGGCGCCGAGACCATGGACTTCCGGCAGTTCTGGACCGCCTACGAGGACGTGGTGCGCAAGGCCCGCACCGGCAAGCTGACCGTCGAGGACTTCGCCGGCACCACGATCAGCCTGACCAATCCGGGCACCATCGGCACCGAACACTCGGTGCCGCGGCTGATGATCGGGCAGGGCTGCATCGTGGGCGTCGGGGCCATGGAGTACCCGGCCTCCTACCAGGGCGCCTCCGAGGAGACGCTGGCCCGGCTGGCGGTCAGCCGCCAGGTCACGATGACCTCGACCTACGACCACCGCATCATCCAGGGCGCCCAGTCCGGTGAGTTCCTACGGCGCATCAACCAGCTGCTGCTGGGCGAGGACGGCTTCTTCGACGACATCTTCACCGCCCTGCAGATCCCGTACGAGCCGGTCCGCTGGGTCCGGGACATCTCGGCCGGGCACGAGGACGACATCACCAAGCCGGCCCGGGTGCAGGAGCTCATCCACGCCTACCGGGTCCGCGGCCACCTCATGGCCGACACCAACCCGCTCGAGTTCCCGCAGCGCAAGCACCCCGACCTGGACATCAACCAGCACGGGCTGACCCTGTGGGACCTGGAGCGGGAGTTCGCCACCGGCGGCTTCGGCGGCCAGCCGCTGATGAAGCTGCGCAAGATCCTCGGCGTGCTGCGCGACTCCTACTGCCGGACCGTCGGCATCGAGTACATGCACATCCAGGAGCCGGACGAGCGGGCCTGGATCCAGGCCCGGATCGAGCGGCCGCACGAGCGGCCCGGGCACGACGAGCAGCTGAACATCTTGTCCCGGCTCAACGTGGCCGAGGCGTTCGAGATGTTCCTGCAGACCAAGTTCGTGGGCCAGCGCCGGTTCTCGCTGGAGGGCGCGGAGTCGCTGATCCCGCTG
>DASXJM010000004.1:0-1829 GCA_036497405.1 Streptosporangiaceae bacterium
GACTGCCAGGCGGGGCGGAAGAGGGGGTCCAGGGTGCGGGGGGCGCCGACCTGGATGGTGGCGGCCAGTTCGGCGATGAGCTCGCGTTCGCGGGCTTGCTGGGCGGCGGCGCCTTCGCGGGCCATGACGTAGCGGGCCGCCACCCCCTTCAGCAGGGCGCACTCCAGGCGCTGGCGGCGGGGAACTACGAAATTGCACATGTAGCGGCGGAGTGAGCCCGCGGCCACGTCGCCGGCGCAGGCGGCGCGGGTGGCGCCCTGGGCGGCCACGCAGAAGCGGCCGACCAGCTCGCTGGTCAGGTTCTTCAGCGCGGCCAGGGCGTCGGGTCCGCCGTCGAAGGTCTTGGGCCAGCAGTCCAGGGTCATCAGGTCGTCGAACACCGTGGTCAGCTCGGGCAACGACACCTCGGCCGGGTCGAGGTACCACCGCAGCGTCACCTCGGCCACGGACGCCCGTTCGGCCGGGTCGTGCAGCCGGCCGAACGTGACCAGGCCGGCGTTGAGGCCGTCTTCGAGGTCGTGGACGGAGTAGGCGACGTCGTCGGCCCAGTCCATGACCTGGGCTTCCAGGCAACGCCGGCGCTCGGGGGCGCCCTCGCGGATCCAGGAGAAGGCGGGCGCGTCGTCGGCGTAGTAGTTGAACTTGGGTGGTGCGGGGGGAAGGGGTGCGCCGGGCGGCTGGGTAGGCGCGGGCCAGGGGTACTTCAGGACCGCGTCCAGCGAGGCCCGGGTCAGGTTCAGGCCCGCCCCCGGCACCTTGGTTTCCAGCCGGGTCAGCAGGCGCAGGGTCTGGGCGTTGCCCTCGAAGCCGCCGCAGCCCGCGGCCAGCTCGGCCAGGGCCAGCTCCCCGTTGTGGCCGAACGGCGGGTGGCCGATGTCATGGGCCAGGCAGGCGGTCTCGACCACGTCGGGGTCACAGCCGATGGCCCCGGCGATGCCCCGGCCGATCTGGGCCACCTCCAGGGTGTGGGTCAGCCGGGTGCGCGGGAAGTCGTTGCGGCCCACCTCGACCACCTGGGTCTTGGCGGCCAGGCGCCGGAGCGAGGCACTGTGCAGGACCCGGGCCCGGTCTCGTTCGAACGCGCTCCGCCCGGCCCCCTTGGGTGGCTCAGCCACCCAGCGGGCCAGGGCGTGCGCGTCGTAGCGGTTAGTGCCGGTCACCGACTATCACAGATCACTCACCGGCTGTCGCTGCGCTCGGTCTCGACCGCCGCCCGGCCGGCCTCGAGCCGGGCCACCGGGACCCGGAACGGGGAGCAGGACACGTAGTCCAGGCCGACCTCGTGGAAGAAGTGCACCGAGTCCGGGTCACCGCCGTGCTCGCCGCAGACACCGAGCTTGAGGTCGGGACGCTGGGCCCGCCCCTCTTCGACGGCGATGGCCACCAGCCGGCCCACGCCGTCCCGGTCGATCGTCTCGAACGGCGAGACGCCGAAGATGCCCAGGTCGATGTACCGGCTGAAGAACGCCCCTTCCACGTCGTCCCGGGAGAAGCCCCAGGTCATCTGGGTCAGGTCGTTGGTGCCGAAGGAGAAGAACTGAGCCGCCTCGGCGATGTCCCCGGCGGTCAGGGCCGCCCGCGGGACCTCGATCATCGTGCCGATCAGCGTGTGCACGTCGGTCCCGGTGGCCTCGGCCACCTGGGCCAGGACATTCTCGGTGCGCTCGCGCGCGATCTCCAGCTCCTGGACCGCGCCGACCAGCGGGATCATGATCTCCGGGTGCGGGCTGCCACCGGCCTTGGACCGCTCGGCGGCGGCCTCGGCGATGGCCCGGACCTGCATGTCGAGCAGGCCGGGGATGACCAGGCTGAGCCGGACGCCGCGCAGG
>DASXJM010000005.1:0-3939 GCA_036497405.1 Streptosporangiaceae bacterium
TCGCGCGCGGCTCGGGACGGCACTCCATGGGCAGCCAGGCCCGGGTCATGACCTCGCGCAGAAAGTCGACCAGATCGGTGGCGGCCACGTGGTCGGTACGAATCAGCGTGCTCATCGTTCTCACGCCCCCAGCAACTTCAGCCTATGGGGTGGGTCCACCATAACCGCGTCTAGAGCAACGGTCTAGAGTAGTTCTCTAATGACTACCGAGCGAGTTCTGGGGTCCGCGCCCGGGCCTGCGCCGCGGCGCCGCGGGCCGGCCAGCACCGAGAACGGCCAGCGCAGCCGCGACCGCGTCCTGCAGGCCGCCCTCGATCTGATCACCGAGGCCGGGATCGACCAGGTCCGGCTGGCCGAGATCGCCCGGCGGGCCGGCATGAGCTCGGGCCAGGTCATGTACTACTTCACCAGCAAGGAACACATCCTGATCGAGACCCTGGCCTGGCGGGACGAGCAGGACCTGAGCGGAACCCGCACCGTCCTGGCCGGGGTGACCGGCGCCTGGGACCGGCTGGAGCAGTACATCGGCCGGTACCTGCCGGCCAGCCCGGCCGACCCGAGCTGGATCCTGTGGATGGAAGTCTGGGCCCGGGCTCCCCACAACCAGGAGGTCAGCCAGCGCCTGGAGGAGCTGTTGCGGCCCTGGCGCGACGAACTGGCCGCCGTCGTCGCCCACGGCGTGCAGGACGGGGCCTTCGCGCCCCCGGCCGCGATCGACGACTTCACCCTCCGCTTCGCGGCCCTGCTCGACGGGCTGGCCATCCTCCACCTGCGGCAGATGCACCAGCCGTCCCGCGAGTACCTCATCGACCTGGCCATGACCACCGCCCGCTCCGAGCTCAGCCGCTAGGAGCTGTGCTCTACTTGATCAAGTGAAACGGACGCGGGTCGTGGACGCGCTGGCGCGGGGTGTGCGATCGGGCCGGCCGGCCGGGGAGAGCCGCAAGACCCGGGAGGAACGCGACCGGGTCCGGCTGATGATCGAGATCACGGCGCGGGCCGGGACCTACCGCAAGGGGCTGACCACGGCGGCGGCCAAGCTCAGCCCGGAGGAAGCGGCCATCATCTACGACCTGGAGGAACGCGGCCTACAGGTCCCGCAGCTGCGCGACATCCTGCGCGGCGGCCACGTGCTGATCGACGACCCCGACCTCTACCAGAAGTGGTGGTTCAAGTCGGTCAGCCATCGCCGGATCTCCAGCCACCACCGCGACATCGACAAGACCAGGTACCCCGACATCGGCATGCGCGGCGTGGTGGTCCGGGAGAAACTGCACGGGCGGACGGCCCAGGGCACCTGGGTCCAGCTGGAGAAGACGCCCGCCGCCTTCGGCCAGAAGAAGCTGCCCAACCTGGATGACGTCCGCCACCTCATGGACTACGTGGTGTACCGGATCACTCGCAGCAACGTCGGCCCGTGGGGGCTGTCCCGGATGACCGAACGGCATCCGCTGTACCTGTCCCCGGCCATCACCATCCCCACCCCGCTGTCAGCGCCGGTCGCGCAGTCACTGACCGCCGCGCTGCACCGGATCGAGGACGACGACGACGTGAGTTCGGTGTCCTCGGACCTGGCCGGGCGGTTCCCGCCCCCGGATCGGGCCGATCCCGTAGCTGACCTGGGGACCGCGCTGGCTGGGCACGCCGGCCGGGGACTGTTCGGGAATTCGGACGTGTGGATCACCGAGTCGGCCTCCCCGGTCGCGGCCAAGATCCTGCACCAGCGGCTGGAACACCCCGCGCTGACGTTGAACCCAGCGCCGAAGAACAACGGAGACCAGGCATGAGCGAGTCAGGGCCAGGGTCGGCGTCGGGCGGGGGCCCGGGATCGGCGGCGGGGGCGGACGGGCAGGCTTCGATTCCGGAGGGGCTCGTCGCGGCGGTGGTCAACCTGGTCAACACCGGACCGGTCCTGCTCGGCGCCTACACCGTGGCCGAACTGGCGGCCGTGGACGCGGTGGTCGACTTCCTGGAGACCCGGCCCTCGGACGAGGTGCTGGCCGAGGCGGTCCGGTCGCTGGCCGCCCGGCAGCTCCTGGTCACCGGCGGCGCCGGCGACAACGGTGCTGAGGGCGCCGGGCGCCCGTCCGAAAATGCCGATGGGCAGCAGGTTCAGGTGCGGGGCGACCTGGGCATCGCGGTCGCCTTCCAGCAGCGGGCCCGGGTCGTGCTGGACGCCCGCGTGACCGGGACCGATCCCGGTGAGCCGTGGCGCGTCCTGCTGCTGCCGCAGCCCGAGCGGATCTGCCTGCAGTTCCGCATCGACGCCCTCGGCATTCACCAGGTCGGCCTCTACCAGCTGACCGAGGCACTCGGCGCCCTGGCCGACTGGCTGCCGCGCGGGTCGCGAGCCGACTCCGGCGACGCGGTGGACGCCGACCGCCTGCTCACCGAGGCCGACCGCGCCGCCCTGCTCACCGTCACCCGGTACACCGCGCAGGGTTCGGCCGAGACGGCCGGTGACACCACCGATCTGGTCCTGGCCCGTAAGGATGACCGGCTGCACGTGCTGACCAGGGACGAGTCCGACCGGTCCAAGCTCGTTCCCCACCCGCAGAAAGACAAGGAAGTACCGGACCTGCTGACCGACCTGCTGAGCTGAGGTCCAGGCGGCCGGTTCAGTCGGCTCGGGAGACCGGCAGGCCGAGGGAGGCGAACTGGTCGAACGGCCGGTGGTAGCCGCGTTCGATGTGGTGGACGCCGTGCAGCACCGAGGGCCGGTCGGCCACGGCGGCGGCCAGGACGGCCGAGAAGCCGGCCCGGACGTCGGGCAGCTCGACCTCGGCCCCGCGCAGCTTGGAGCCGCCCCGGATGACCGCCGAGTGCAGCGAGTTCCCGTCGTGGAAGCGGCAGGCGGGGCCGCCCAGGCAGGCCGCGAACACCTCGATCTCGCAGCCCATGCTCTGCAGGGCCGGCACGTAGACCAGGCGGTTCTCGAACACCGTCTCGTGCAGCACCGACATGCCGTTGGCCTGCGTGAACAGCACCATCAGGGGCTGCTGCCAGTCGGTCATGAAGCCGGGGTGGGTGTCGGTGTGCACCGCGGCCGGCTGCAGCCCGTCCGGAGCCGACGCGGTGATCCACTCGTCGGTGATGTCGAACTGGGTGCCCATCCGGGCCAGGGTCGTGATCGCGGTCACCAGCCGGTCCTGCGGGCAGCCGTGCACCCGGACCTCGCCGCCGGTGATGAGCCCCGCGACCAGGTAGGAGAAGGCCTCGAGGCGGTCACCGGCCAGCCGGGTGGAAGCGGCCTTGAGCCGGGGCACTCCCTCGATGACGATGCGCCGGTCGGGACTGAGCTCGATGTGCGCGCCCATCCGCTGCAGGAACAGGGCCAGCTCGACGACTTCCGGCTCGGTGGCCGCGTTGCGCAGCACGGTCTTGCCTTCGGCCAGGACCGCGGACAGCAGCACGGTCTCGGTCGCGCCGACGCTCGGGTAGGGCAGCTTGATGCGGGCCCCGTGCAGCTTGGTGGCCTTGGCGCTGATCCCGGTCGGCCCGTAGGTGATCTCGGCCCCGAGCGCCTTGAGCGCGTCGACGTGGAAGTCGACCGGCCGCCGTCCGATCGGATCGCCGCCGACCAGGGGGACGAACGCTTCCCCGGTCAGGTGCAGCAGCGGGCCGAGCATCAGGATCGGGATCCGGTTGAGGCCGGTGAAGGCCTCGGGCACCCGCGGGATCACCTGGTCCCCGGGGGCAATGGTGATCTCGCCGTCCTCCCGGCTGACGTGGAACCCGGTCTCCTCCAGCATCGCCGCCGTGATGTCCACGTCGCCGACCTGCGGGGCGTTGCGGATGACGCTGGGACCGTGGCCCAGCATCGCCGCCACCATGTGCTTGGTCACGGCGTTCTTGGAACCGCGTACGGAGATGTCTCCCCGCAGCGGGCCCGATGGCTCCACCACCCAGGTTTGCGTCACGCCGTTCACGATATGCGCC
>DASXJM010000006.1:0-11608 GCA_036497405.1 Streptosporangiaceae bacterium
CGGGGGCCCGGAAGTGGACGTGCTGTTCGGTGACCGGGCCCTGGTGGTCGAGTCGTTCGGCAGCACCGCCGCCTCCCTGGATCAGCTGCAGGCCCTGGCCAAGGTCGAGCTCAGCCGCCTCTCCTGACCCTGGGCTTGTGAGCGACAACCGTCTCAATCGGGGACGGCGGCACTCTGGTCGGCTGAGCGGGGTATGTCCTGGTCGTGACCAAAGCCGTCCAGGACCGCATGGTGGAAGTGGCCCGGATCAGGGACGCGTTCCAGGCGGCGGTGTTCACCGAGCCGGACCTGGACGCCGCCATGGCCCTGGTCACCGGCGGCTGCACGCTGGTCAGCATCCCCTCCGGGCGCGGGGCCAGCGGGGATGACCTGCGGCGCTATCTGGCCGAGGAGGTGCTGCCGCACCTGCCCGCGGATCTCAGCTTCCGGCGGTTCTCCAGCACCGGCGACCGCTGGCGGGTGGCCCGGGAGGACCTGGTCAGCTTCATCCACGACCGCGAGCTGCCGTGGCTGCTGCCGGGGGTGCCGCCGACCCAGCGCCGGGTCGAGAACGTGCTGGCCATCTCGGTGGTGACCATCGAGCGTTCCCTCATCGCGTCCCACCGGACCCTGTGGGATCAGAGCGCCCTGCTCACCCAGCTGGGCCTGGGGTCGTGAGAATCGCGTCAGCTGGGTAGCAGCAGCGATCATGGACTCAGTGTCCCGGCTGGCCGGACGGATGGCGGGCGTGCGCCCGCGGGTGGCCAGCGCGTCTTCGGCCGGTCCGCTCGCCACGCCCAAACCGGCTCCGAAGGTCGTGGTCATCGGGGGCGGCATCGCCGGGGTCTCCGCCGCCGTGGTGCTGGCCGAACGCGGCCTGCCGGTCGTGGTCGCG
Organism: Streptosporangiaceae bacterium; assembly: GCA_036497405.1. Lineage (GTDB taxonomy): Bacteria > Actinomycetota > Actinomycetes > Streptosporangiales > Streptosporangiaceae > Bog-532. The sequence goes on from DASXJM010000006.1 coordinate 875, forward strand.
GAGGCCGCCGACCGGTTGGGCGGGCGGCTCGGCGCGCACCCGCACACTCTGCCCGACGGCACCCAGCAGTGGGTCGACCACGGGTTCCACGGCTTCTTCCGGCAGTACTACAACTGGCGGCGGATCCTGCGCCGGATCGCCCCCGAGACCACGCTGCTCCACCCCCTGGGCAGCTACCCGGTCGTCTCGGCCCGCTGGCCCGACGAGGAGTTCGACCGGCTGCCGCCCACGCCGCCGGTGAGCCTGCTCGCGCTGACCTACCGCTCGCCCAGCCTGCGGCTGCGTGACCTGGCCCGGTCCAACCTGGCCTTCGGCCTCAACCTGCTCCGGTTCGACCCGGACCGGACCTACGCCCAGCTCGACACGATGAGCGCCGATGAGTTCCTGGCCACGCTGCGGCTGCCGCCGCGGACCCGGACCATGCTGTTCAACGTGTTCGCGCACTCGTTTTTCGACGATGCCCGGACAATGTCGGCGGCCGAGCTGGTGGCGATGTTTCACTTCTACTTCCTGGGCAATCCCGAAGGCCTGGGCATGGACGCCCCGCGCGCCGACTACCAGCACGCCATCTGGGCGCCGCTGCGCCACTACCTGGAACAACGCTCGGCCCGGATCGAGACCGGGACCCGGGTCACCCGCCTCGACCGGGAACCGGCCGGATCCTGGCAGGTCCACACCGGGGCCGGGGCCGTCCTGACCGCCGACGAGGTGGTCCTGGCCACCGACGCGGGCACGGCCGCGCAGATCCTGGCCGCCTCGCCCGCGGCCACGGCGGCCGACCCCCGGCTGGCCGCCGTGGCGGCCGAGCCGCGGACCGGACCGCCCTACGCGGTGGCCCGGTACTGGCTGGACGGTGACGTCGCCGCCAGCCGGGCCCAGTTCACCAGCGTGGCCGACCCCGGCCTGCTCGACTCGGTCACGCTGTACCACCGGCTGGAGACGGGCGCCCGGCAGTGGCACGAGCGCACCGGCGGGTCCGTGGTCGAACTGCACGCCTACGCCGGCCCGGCCGGGGTCAGCGCGGCCGACCTCGGCGCCGAGATGCTGGCCGAGCTCCGGGCCCTGTGGCCGGAAACCGCGCACCTGCACCCGGTCGACCAGGTCGGCCAGGTCGGGGCCGACGCGGCCGGGTTCCCCATCGGCGCCCACGGCGTCACCCCGGGGGTGGGCACCCGGGTCCCCGGGCTGACGCTGGCCGGTGACTGGGTGGCGACCCCGTTCCCCAGCGCCCTGATGGAACGCTCGGCGTCGACCGGCATCCTGGCCGCCAACACCATCCTGGCCGCCCGCGGCTACGTCACCGAGTCCCTGTGGTCGGTCCCGACCCGGGGCATGCTGGCCGGGCGGCGGTCTCCCGGCCCCGGTTACTCGCTGGCCGGGCCGGGTGATCCGGCCTAGCCTGCTGTGCGTCGGGGACCGGCACCTCCGGCGGGGCCGACCCGCACTTCCACCGGACCTTCTCCGAGTCGTTCTGCGTCATGGAGGGCACGGTCCGGCTCTACAACGGGGAGACCTGGATCGACGCGGTCAAGGGCGACTTCCTGTACGTGCCCCAGGGCGGCATCCACGCCTTCTCCAACGAGAGCGGCGAGGTGGCCCCCGGCACGATCAGTACCCGGGCTGAGGCCAACCCGGCCTGACCCCGTTAGCGAAACGCCACGGTGACCGTGATGGTGTCGAGGAACCAGTGGGCGCCGCCCGGGTGCTGCGGGGCCCCGCACCCGGTCTGCAGGTACCGCATGGGCGGGCCGAAGCCGGCCAGCGTGTCGTCGGCCGGGAAGCCGTAGCTGTCCCGGATGACGTAGCGGAGGGTGCCGGTGTAGCGCCCGCTGGCCCGGTGGAGGGTGCCGGTCACGGTCAGCCCCTGGGTCCCGCGGAACCCCCAGTACAGGTCGCCGGACTCGAAGGTCGCCGTCGGCAATTGCCCGGCCGCGAGCCGGACGCGGGTCTGGCCCGCGTTCAGCTGGCTGAGGATCTCGGCCTGGACCTGGCGATCAACCGCCTGGAAGGCCGGACTGGCCTGCGCCTGCTTCGAGATCGCCGAGCCGGCCCGGTAGTTGACCGCGGTGCCGGTGCCGCGCAGGAAATGGGTCAGCAGGGCGGCTGCGGCCGGCAAGCCCGCCGCCGCGAACCCGGTCGCCAGCCGGGCCCCGGTCCCCTGGTCGGCCGCCAGCGTGGCCTGGTCGCAGCTGGGCCCGGTCGTGGCGTTGGTGTCCTGGCTGCCGCTCGGCAGCACCGGGTGGTCCCCGCTGACCTCGATGCCCGCCACCGCCCGCGGCGTGGCCGTGGTCGCCTTCGGCGTAGCCGGGCCAGCCGGGGCCGCCGTGGGCGTGGCCGGCCGGCCCGGCCCGGCCGGGGCCGACGCCGAGCAACCCGCCAGCGCGGCCACGCTCAGGGATGCGGCGGAGATGACCGCCCTGGTCCACGGTGCCCCCCGGCGACGCCCCATGATCCGAGCATCCCACGGCGGCCCGGACCGATTCCTGGCCGCCGGCCGACCGGTCTACCTGTGTATGAGCAATCAGACGTTCCACGATCCCTTTCGCACCGGCCGACCTGGGCAGGACGCGCGGCAGACCGCCGAACGGATCCTGTCCGGGCCGCACCTGGCCATCCTCTCCACCAGCAACCAGGACGGCTCACCGCAGACGTCGGTGATCTTCGTGAAGCCGGACGGCGACGACCTGCTGTTCAGCACGATCAAGGGCCGCCGCAAGACCGTGAACATGCAGCGGGACGCCCGGGTGAGCCTGCTGATCCACAGCCTGCCCACCGACGGCGGCGAGTTCACCTACGCGGTCCTGTCCGGCCCGGTGCAGCTGACCGACGACCCCGAAAACGCCTTTCACCAGGTCATGTACGACCTGCACATGGGCGGCGCCCCCGCCCCGGTCGAGCCGGGCGCGGAGCGCCTGATCGTCCGGTTGCGGACCGAGCGCGTCTACGCCCCGCCCCCCTACGTCGCGACCGACTAGCGTCGCGACTGGCTGGCGCGCAGCGCGGCCGACGTCGCCTCGTCGACGGGCAGGAAGGCCTCCAGCTTCAGCTCGGAGACGGTGACGTCGACCGCGTTGGCGAAGGTGCTGATCGTGGTCATCAGGTGCAGCTCGCCGTGGCGGGAACGGAGTTCGAGCGGGACGGCGAAGCCCAAGTGCCCGGGACCCACCCGGACCGGGGGCACGTACCCGCGCAGCTCGGCGTACAACCCGGCCAGCCGCTCGTCCGGGTGGCGGGCCAGCTCGGCCGACATGGCGTTCAGCACGTGCCGGGCCCACTCGGGGAAGTTGGCCACCCGCGGGGCCATCCCGTCCGGGTGCAGCGCCAGCCGGTAGGCGTTGCCGTGCAGGTGCTCGGCGCAGCCCTCGGCCAGGATCGGCCAGCCCGCGTTGGCCGCCACGATCCGGCCGTAGCGGTCGATGACGATGGCCGGGTAGGGCCGGTGGGCGTCGAGCACGTGGGTCAACGCGGCCAGGACCGGGGCCAGGTCGGGACCGTCCAGCGCGGTCTGCGGGTAGGCCGGGGCGTAGCCGGCCAGCAGCAGCAGTTCGTTGCGCTCGCGCAGCGGCAGGCCCAGCGATTCGGTCAGCCGGATGACCAGCTCGCGGCCGGGGACCGAGCGGCCGGTCTCGATGAAGCTCAAATGCCGCTGGGTCGTCCCGGCCCGCACGGCCAGCTCCAGCTGGCTCAGCCGCCGGGCGGCGCGGCGCTCCTTGAGCGCGGCCGGGAAGTCCATGTCTTCCAGTTGTAGCCGGACCGGCGGGCCCGCGCGATTCCCGGCCGGGAATTGCCGGCCAACCCGGCGGTCCGCAGGATGGCGGCCATGGATGACATCGACCTGGGGGTGCTGGTCCCGATCGCCAAGGCTCAGTGGGGCGCGGGCACCGACCCGCGCCAGCTGCTGGACTTCGCGGTCCGGGCCGAAGAGCTGGGGTACTCGTCGCTGTGGGTGAACGACTTCCTGCTCACCCCGCGCATCGAGGCCCTGACCATGCTGGCCGCGCTGGCCCCGCTGACCAGCCGGGTGACGCTGGGCACGGCCGCCCTACTGCCGGTGCTGCGGCGCCCGGTCCAGGCCGCGCAGACGCTGGCCTCGATCGACCTGCTGTCCGGGGGGCGGCTGGTGCTGACCGTGGGGGCCGGGTTCGCGGGCCGGTTCGGCGTGCCGCAGCACACCCTGTCCGAGGTGCCGTGGGAGCGGCGGTTCACCCGGCTGGACGAGACCGTGGCCCTGTGGCGGCAGCTGTGGGCCAGCCCCGACGGCGGCGGTTCCTTCCACGGCCAGCTGCTCAGCTTCGACGAGCTGCCCCCGATGACCAGCCCACCCCGGCCGGGCGGGCCACCGATATGGCTGGGCGGCGGCTCGGAGTCGGCGCTGCGCCGGGCCGGGCGGCGCTACGACGGCTGGCTGCCCTACCCGCCCGCGGCCAGCACCTACGCTGACGGGCTGACCGCGGTGCGGGCTGCCGCCACCGCGGCGGGCCGGGCGGAGGCGGCGGTGACTCCCGGGCTGTTCGTGTCGGTGGTGGTCACCGACACGGTCGAACGCGGCCAGCAGCTGCTGAGCACGTTCGCCCAGGCCAGCTACGGAATGCCGCTGGACCAGCTGGAGCAGATCCAGGCCCTGGCGGCCGGGCCGCCGGACGTGGTGGCCGAGAAACTGCGCGGCTACATGGCGGCCGGGGCCCGGCACCTGGTGGTCCGGATCGCCACCATCGACCTGGCCTCCCAGCGCGAGCAGCTCGAGCAGGTCATCGAGCTGAAGAAGTACCTGACCTGAGCCGGACCAGGGCCGCCCCGGCCAGCAGGGCCCCGGCGCCGATCATGGCCAGCCACGGCGCCGGGCTCCCGGCCGGGTGCGGGGCCGTCCCGCCGAACCCGGCCGCGACGCCACCCTCCGGCATGGCCAGGCTGCCCGACGAGTCGGTCAGGGCCGTGACCTTGAACCCGGCCGGGTTGTCGAGCACCACGAACGTGTGCGCGCTGTCGGCGGTCACGGTGACCGCCTGGCTGGCCTGCTCGCCCGGGGCGGTGAACTTCACCGTCTGCGCTCCCGGCACGACCGCGGTGTACGACGTGGCCGAGCCGAAGGCGAGCTGCTGGGCCAGCACGTTCGTCCCGTAGCTGACCGTCACCCGGTGCTGCTTGAGCGAGGCCTGCAGCACCCGGACCACGGCCTGGCCGGACGGCGCGTTCAGCTGGTCCTTCAGCACCTCGGTCCGCAGGCCCGGATCGGGGCCCAGGGCGGCCAGGGTGAAGGCGCCGCCCGCGGTGACCATGAAGCTCGTGGTCAACGCGGGCTTGCTGGTGGCGGGGGCGCCGAAGCCGCGCATGGCCACCGAGTACTGGCCGGGGGTGACCGACACGTAGCGGGAGACGTTGCCGTACCGGACGTCCTTGAGCACGGTGGGGCTACCGGGGTCGCCGAACGGGTAGACGTACATGTCCATGGCCGGGGCCTGCGGCGACAGGTGGGCGATCCGGATCCAGCCCGTGGTCCCGCCCGCGGGCGCGGCTGAGGCGGCGGGGGCCGCCACCGCGATCAGGCCCAGCATGCTGCCCAGCACGGTGGCCATCGCGGCCAGCCGGGCCAATCTCAATCGGAAAAAGCGCATGATCAGTAACCCCTCAGTTCATTGACCGGCCCCCAGGACCGGTGACAGCAACCCCAGCGGGCTGGGCAGGGCGAACTCGATGCTCAGGCCGGTCTGGCCGACCGCGGTGACGTGGGCGGGTACGTAGGGGGGCTCCTGCCCGTGCACCATGGCCAGGGCCCCGGACCGGCCGGGGCCGATCCCGGTGATGACGACCTCGCGGAACAGCACCGGCGCGCCCGGGGCCGCGTCGCCCAGCGCGGACACCTGGAACGAGTACTGGGACGCCAGCACGGCCAGCGTGGCCAGCAGCCGGGTGTCCACCCGGCCGGCCCGCAGCTCGGCGGCGCCGGTGCCGGTGAACCGGATGCGCGGGTTGCGCAGCAGCTGGGATCCGGCCGACCGGCGCGCGGCCAGGTCGGCCCGCAGCGCGGTCTGGTAGGCGGCCATCCCGCCGGGCGGGACCGCGAACACCTCGACCTGGCCGCCACCGGTACCGAAGCTGGCGATCCGGGCCGGGGCGTAGCGGGTGGCCAGCGGGCCGTCCACCGACCCGGCCGTGACCAGCACGTCGGCGCCGAGCGGGCCGCCCGCCGCCCGCAGCGGCATCAGCCGCCCGGGGGCGATGCCCCGGTCCTGCAGGACCGGGCACAGGCCGGGGTCGCAGGCGATGATGGCGCTGGCGCTGACCTGACCGGCGATCCAGGCCGCCGCCTCGGCCCGGGCCCGGGCGACCGCGGCCGTCGTGCCCGCGGTCCCCGTCCCTCCGGCCGCGGTCCGGGTCGCGGTGCTGGTCTGGACGGCGGTCAGCCACCAGGCGATCGCGGCCGCGCCGGCCAGGACCACGGCCAGGGCGGCCAGCCACCATCCCCGGGCAGGCCGGGATCGCGGACCGCTGACCCGCAGCGGCGGCGCAGGAAAGTCTTCCGGCCCCACACTGACCACCCCCCGGGGCGGCGGTTGCCACGCAACCGTTGCCGGACAGCAGAGCACTCGATTCCGCCCGGCTCAACCGGAATGCCGAATTAGTTATGTTCTGCGGGCCATTCGGCCCGAAATACGGGCCGGCAGCTCACGTGGGGACCCGCTGGCGCGTCTGCCGGGTGCGCCCTGCAGACGCGCACGTGACCATCCGCGACGAGGAAGGCAACGACTGATGCCGAACGAGGACAACACGATCGAGGCCAACAAGGCCGTGGTGGGCCGGTGGTTCACCGAGTTCTGGGGTCCGGACTACAACCCGGCCGTGGTCGACGAGCTGGCCGCCCCGGACATCCGGTTCGAGTACTCGCTGCACGCGCCGCTGCGGGGCCGGGACGCGGTCCGCACGTTCGCGGCCACGTTCCGGGCCGCGTTCCCCGACCTGAAGTTCTGGGGCACCGCCGACCTGATCGCCGAGGGCGATTACGTGGTCGGCCAGTGGGAGGGCGGCGGCACCCACACCGGGGCCGCCTTCGACGACATGCCGATCGGCGCGCTGCCGGCCGGCACCGGTCAGGTGATGCGGTTCACCGGCACCACCGTCCTGAAGGTCGAGAACGGTCTCATCACCGAGGAGATCGGCCTTGACGACGGGCTCACCGCCCTGCGTCAGCTCGGCCTCATCACCGCGGCCTGAGCCGTCCCCGCCCTCAGCCCGGACGGCCGGCGAACGGGCTGAGGGCGTGGCCCGGCGTGGTTAGCGGGACACGTCGCGGGTAGCGGGGGGAGCGACGAAAGGAGCCCGAGCATGTGGGCATTTTTCTCCCGGCGCCTGCGGACCTGGCTGCTACTGGCCATCGCGCTGCCGCTGGCCCGGGCCCTGGTCCACCGCCTGGCGGCAGCGGCCGACCAGCGTGATCCGTCCACCCGGACCGCGAAGGCCCTGCACCAGGCCGACTCCACGGTCACCGCCGTGTCCCGGCGGACCGCCAGCAAGCGGGATCGACGCCGGGACCGCCGCCGGGCCAAGCGCTAGCGGGACGTGTCGATCTCGACCACCAGCGGGCTGAGCGGGGGCAGGTCGAGGTCGATGGTCACCGCCCCATCCGCCACCGCGAACGGTGCCCCGGTCACCGCGGGCGCCGACCCCAGGCCCAGATCAGCCAGGGCCAGGCGGACCGGCCGCCGGACCGGGCGCGCGGTCAGGTTGAACGCGGTCAGCACCGCGCCGCCCCCCTCGTCGAGGACGTGCAGGTGCGTGCAGCGGTCGATCCCCGCGAACCGGCCGCGCGCGAACCAGGGCTGCAGCTTCCGGTACCGGGTCATGGCCTCGACCAGCCGCGGCCACTGCTCGTCCCCCTCGGCCAGCCCGCCGATGCCCAGGTGGCGGCAGCAGGACGCGTACCACCAGAACGCCAGTAGGGCCGGGCTGTCGTGGGCGCTGTTGATGTGCAGGTAGAGCGGGATGTCGTAGGCCAGGTTGTACTCGTACAGGGACAGGGCCCGGCCGCTGAGCAGGTCGGCGTAGGGGTCCCACATGTACTCGAAGCCCCACAGTTCGTCGTGGTCCCGGTCCGAGCCGTGCTGGTAGTACAGGGGCAGGCCGCCGCCGATGCGGTCGTGGGCCTCGATGGCCAGGGCCGGGAACTCGGCCTTGACCGCCCGGACCACGGTCATGATGCCGGCCGCGTGCTCCTCCCGGGTGGACGGGACCTGGTGCCCGTGCTCGGCCGACCAGCACGGCCCGTAGGTCACGAAGTCGAACATGAAGAACGAGACCCCGGCCCGGGCCAGGCCCAGCAGCCGCTCGGTCTTCTGCCGCTGCCAGACCGGTGACGCCGGGCACACGTAGCCCCCGGAGTAGGGCGTGCGATCGGTCCACAGGTCGATCGCCCCGTCCGGGCGGCGCCGGTAGATGGCCGGGTCCTCCTGGACCGACTTGGTGTGGATCATGAGGTGCAAGGCCAGCGACAGCCCGTACTCCTCACGCAGGCGCCGGACGAACTCCTCGACCGGGCCCAGCCGGCCGGTGTCCCAGATGGAGCTGCCCTCGAACAGGTCCCAGCCGGGGTCGAAGTAGAAGGCCTGGGCGCCCGCGGCCCGGGCCCGGGCCGCCTCCTCGAACAGTTCCGGCAGCTCCTGCAGGGGGGCGTTCGACCCGCAGCGCCAGCCCAGGCGGTACAGCTCGTTCCAGTGCACGCGCGGCCGGTAGCCGTCCGGGGTGACGTGGCCCCGGTCGCGCAGGACCTGCTTGTAGCAGGCGTAGCCGGCCTGCCAGTCGCCGTCGTAGGCCACGATGATCGAGGCACCGAAGCCGAGGCGCTGCCCCGGGCTCAGCTCGCGGGCGGTCTCCGGGAAGCCGTCGTGCCGGCCGGCCCCGCCGTGGCGCAGGCACAGGTTGCGGTCGCTGTGCAGCTGATCCAGCTGGAGCGAGGCCGCCGGGCCGGCCGGGCGGCGGGCCACGACGTGCTCGCCGTCGGCCAAGCCGTACTCCACGTGCTCCTGGGTGTACTTGGCGACCAGGAAGCCGCCGCCGGCCTCGGCCCACAGCCAGGCCTCGGCGCCGCGGTCCGGGAGGCTGGCCCGGCCCGGCCACTCGGACGGGTAGAGGTCGGCGGCCCGGTAGCCGGACCGCAGGTGGTCGACGTCCTGGGCCTGGAAGCGGCGCAGCGGGACCGGGATCAGCTCGGCGTCCTCGCAGCCGGGTGACCAGGCCCACCGGCCGCGGTCGAACAGCGTCTTGCGGAAGCCGAACCGGAAGCTGTCCAGCCGGAGCTGGTCCTGGCCGGCCTGGTTGAGCAGCGAGATCTGCTCGGTGACCTCACCCGACCCGGCCAGGGTGATCCGGTGCTCCAGGCGGAGGCCGGTCGGGCCCTGCGGACCGAAGTCCAGCTGGCCGAGCAGGATCAGCGTGGTCCCGCCGTCGTCGCCCGGCTCGGCCGACCAGTCCAGCGGCCGGACCCGGCGGCAGTCGACCGGGCCACCGTGGAAGCCGGAGTCGGTGGCCCCGGACACGGTCAGCTGGTAGCAGTAGCTCTCGTCGGCCACGGCCCGGCCGGAGGCCAGGTGGACCAGCTCGTAGGGGTCGACCCGGTCACCCCAGTCCACCCGCAGCCGCCAGTGCGGGCTGGCGACGACCAGCTCGACCCCGCCAGCCCCGTTGTCCTGCTCGCTCACCGGCCCTGATTCCGACGGCATCCCGGCTCCTTCCCGATGGCCCAGCCCGTGACCTTCAATATTGTTGACTGTGAACGATTTTCTGTCCACACTCACGGCGTCATCGAAAGTCGTGACCGTGGGGTGAAGCGGCCCACTCTGGGCAGGAGGGAGGAGATAAGCAGACAGCATCCCCACCTCCGGAGGAGGGTTTCCGCCTTGACCGCGGTACCGCAGATCACGCTGAACAACGGCCGGTCCATCCCGCAGCTCGGTTTCGGGGTGTTCCAGATCGAGAAGAAGGACACCGTGGCCTCGGTGACCACCGCGCTGGAGACCGGCTACCGGCACATCGACACCGCCGAGGGTTACGGCAACGAGGAAGAGGTCGGCGAGGCGGTGGCCAAGTCCGGCCTGGACCGCGCGGACGTCTTCGTGACCAGCAAGCTCGAGAACAGCGCCCACCGGCCCGATGACGCCCGGCTGGCGTTCGAGGCGAGCCTGGCCGCGCTGGGGTTCGACTACCTGGACCTGTTCCTCATCCACTGGCCGATGCCGACCAAGTACGACGGCGACTTCGTCCAGACCTGGAAGGTGCTGGAGGAGTTCTACCGCGACGGGCGGGCTCGCTCGATCGGGGTGTCCAACTTCCAGCCGCACCACCTGCGCCGCCTGCACGAGGAGACCGAGGTCCCGCCGGCCGTCAACCAGATCGAGGTGCACCCGTACCTGACCCAGGACGAGGTGCGCGGGTTCTGCGCCGAGCACGGGATCGCGATCGAGGCCTGGTCGCCGATCGCCCAGGGCCTGGTCCTGGACGACCCGATCATCCAGGCCATCGCCGAGCGGACCGGGAAGACCCCGGCCCAGGTCGTGCTGCGCTGGCACATCCAGCGCGGGGACATCGTGTTCCCGAAGTCGGTCACCCCGGCCCGGATCAAGGAGAACTTCGACATCTTCGGGTTCGAGCTGTCCGACGCCGACGTGACCGACATCAGCGGCCTGAACAAGGACCAGCGCACCGGCCCCGACCCGGACACGTTCGGCGCCGGAGCCCCCTGAGCCC
>DASXJM010000007.1:0-25412 GCA_036497405.1 Streptosporangiaceae bacterium
CAGCGCTTCCGCGTGGGCGTCGTACAGTTTCCCGGCGGCATCCGGGGCGCCCGCATAGAGGGCCGCGGCTACATCGGGTGAGTTCATGGCGAAAAGGTACAACCGAGAGTAGTCACTCGGCTACCGAAACAGTAAAACCCAGCGCCATTGGTCGCGCTATTTCTGCAACTGATCGCAGGTCAGCCGGTTAGCCGACGAGTTTCGGGCTCGAGGCTCCTGCCCGTATTTGCTGTCACCCAAAGTGACCAAATGCGTCGATGGTGGCGCGTGCACGGCGCACCGGGATCGGTCGTAGCCCCCGGTCGCCACGCGGGCCAGCAGCCGGGCCGAGCGCGGGTCGGCCGGATCGACGTGACGGCCGAGTACGACCACCGCCACCGGCCCGGCCCCGGCCCGGCGCAGGGCCACCACCGCCGACTGGGCGCTGGCCCCGGACACCCAGGTGTCGTCGACCAGCAGCACGCTCTGCCCGGCCACCGACGGGCTGGCCCGGAACCGGGCTGGATTGAGCGACCGGCCCAGTGGCTCACCCGGGCGGATGGCCAGCGGGGCCGGGGTCAGGACCAGCAGCGGGGCCAGCAGCCGGAGCAGGGGATGCCGGCCCGGCCGGCCCTGCCCGCTGGGCACCACCGCCAGCCGGGCCGGGGGCGGCAGCCCAGCCCGGGACCAGACGCAGGGTCCGTGCTCGCGCAGGAAGGTCAGGAGCAGGGCCCGCAGCACCGCCCGGGCCGCCGCCGCGCCGGGAGCATCGGTCTTGTACCGGCACAGCCGGGCGTAGTGGGGCCCGTCCTTGGGGGCGTAGGAGATGGGCACGACCAGGTCGGCCAGCCACCCCGCCGCCTCGGCCTGGTGCATGGCGCACTGGTAGCAGCGCGGGTAACCCGGCTGGGTGGGTCCCCGGCAGACCGGGCAGCAACCGTCGCCGGGGGGCAGCGGAGACCAGAGGTCAGCCGCGGTCCGCTGGGCGGTGGCGGTTAACCGCGCCCACGTCACGGTGTCCGTCCTGAGAACAGCATGCTTACGAATTTAGGTCGGGGCACCGACACTGCGGCTGGTCGGGCAAAATGGTGGCTGCGTATCGTGCCTGGTCCTCCCGCTACACCAGGAGGCCTCAGCGGGCCGAGAGGTCCCCACTGGGTGGGAAGTTCCAGCGGGCCGGGACGCACGGCGTATCGCCCGGCTGGCCTGGGTCCGGCGATGCGGCCTTCCGAGCGGACAGCGGCAGGGCGGTGTCTTTTCTTGAGTGAGCGTGTCGGGTGGCAGTGACCTCAGAGGGTGACTCCCAGGACACCCTGAGCGCCTGGCCGGTATCTCGGCCCGCCCGGGCGCGGCGGCGGCCGGCCGCGGCCTGGCTGCGGCGGGCCCGCCGTCACTGGCTGCTGACCGGGCTGCTGGTGGCCGGGCTGGCCCTGCGGGTCATCACCCAGCTGGCCTACCGGCCCGCGCTGCTGTACATCGACTCGCCCAAGTACCTGGTCAACGGGCTGCAGAAGTACGACCCGCAGGGCTACCGGGCCCTGGTGGCCGCGCCGCTGAGCTGGATCGGCAACCTGGCCGTGGTGGCCGGGTTCCAGCATCTGCTCGGCCTGGCCATGGCCGTGACCATCTACGTCGTGCTGCTCCGCCGGGGCGCCCCGCGCTGGGCGGCCGCCCTGGCCGCCGCGCCGGTCCTGCTGGACGCCTATCAGCTCCAGATGGAGCAGACGATCATGCCGGACGTGCTGTTCGAGGCGCTGATCGTGGCCGGGCTGGCCATCCTGGCCTGGAAACCGCGGCCCTCGCTGATCGCTGTCGAGGTGGCCGCGTTCATTCTGGGCACGTCGGCCACGGTCCGCCAGGTGGGCGAGGCGCTGATCGTGCCCCCGCTGCTGTACTGCGTCCTGTCCGCCCGCGGCTGGCGGGCCCGGCTCGGCGCGGCTGCGCTGGTTTCGGTGAGCTTCGCGATCCCGGTGCTGGGCTACATGGCCTACTCATCGTTGGATCTGGGCAACGGCTTCGAGCTGTCCACCCAGGGCAATTCGGTGCTGTACGGCCGGGTGGCGGCGGCCGCGGACTGCGACACGCTGCAGGTGAGCGCGGCCGTGCGGGCCGCCTGCCCGACCCCGGCCACGGTGCGGTCGATGGGCATCGACGGCCTGGTCAACAACCCTTCCTCGCCGGCCTACACCGCCGCCCTGCCCAACGGCGCCACCCACCAGTTCGCCGACCAGCACCTGTCCTACGCGGTACTGGAACAGCAACCGCTACGGGTGGCCGTGGCCATCGGCCAGGACGCGGTGAAGCTGTTCGCGCTGACCCGGAACACCTCCCCGGGCGACACCCCGATCTGGCGCTGGCAGTTCCAGGACTACTACCCGCTCTATCCGGTGGCCATCACCAGCAACAGCGCGACCCAGATGTTCGCCAACGCGGGCGGGGGCGGCGCCCCGGTCGCGGTCCGGCCGCTGGCCGCCTTCCTGCGTGACTACCAGCTGCGCGGCGGCTGGACCCCGGGGCCGTTCCTGCTGGTCAGCCTCATCGCTGGGGTCGCCGGGGTGGCCACCGGACGGCGCCGGGGCGACAACTCGGCCGCCCTGGTCTGCCTGCTGGTCACCGCGCTGGGCGTGACCGCGCTGCTCGGCGCCGACCTCTACGAGTTCTCCTGGCGTTATCAGCTGCCCGCGCTGGTCACCCTGCCCGCGGCCGGCGCCCTGGGGGTGGCCGCCATCCGCAACCGCCTCCGCCCGGCGCCGCAACCTCAGGCCCAGCCAGAGACCCAGCCCGAGCCACTGGCACAGCTGCAGCCGCCGCTCCAGCCGCCAGTAGCGTGGGGCCCGTGCCCACCGACCGCGAGCGACCAGACATCCGGACCCTCGATTCCCGGGTCGTCTACCAGGACTCCTGGATCCGGCTGAGGCAAGATCAGATCGAACGCCGGGACGGATCGCAGGGCACGTACGCGGTCGTCGAGAAACGCGACTTCGCCCTGGTCATCCCGGCCGAGAATGGCGGATTCCACCTGGTCGAGGAGTACCGGTACCCGATCCGGCGGCGGACCTGGTCGTTCCCGCAGGGCGGCTTCCCGGCCGGGCAGACCGGCCAGCCAGCCGAGCTGGCCCGGCTCGAACTGCGCCAGGAGACCGGCTTCAGCGCCCGGGAGCTGACCCGGCTCGGTTTCCTGCACTGCTCACACGGCACCACCAACCAGGCCTGTCACCTGTTCCTGGCCACCGGTCTGACCGCGGGGGTGCCCGACCGGGAGCTGGAAGAGCAGGACATGAGGCAGCAGTGGGTGCCGCGGGACCGGTTCGAGGCGATGGTCCGCGACGGCGTGATCACCGACGACTCGACCCTGGCCGCCTACGCTCTGTTGTTGCTGCACGAAAAGCAGCCGGCGGCCCCGCCGGAATGACCCGGTACCGGCGTGTCGGAGTGATTTCGGTCACCCCGGTTGCGTAACGTCCTGGCATCAAATCCCAGGTAGATGTACTACCGGACCCCCTGAGTGCGTCTTTCTAGTCGTATCCCACCCGCGGCACCACGGCCTGGCGAGAGGAACCCGGCGATGACCATCGGCACCACGGCGGCCCGCATCGGCAGCGAGGACGGCGACGCTCCCCGCTACTGGCCGCTTGACGACGACACCGCCCCGTACTGCTCGGCCTGTGGCCATTGGGCCGGGATGTTCGGGCCCGATGGCGACTGGCAGCACTGGCGCGGGCACCCGGCCCCGAACGGCACCCGCGCCCCGTTCAACGCCGGCCACGAGGTCGAGCTGGCCTGGTGTGTGCCGCCGGCCCAGTCGATCTCGCCGGCCCAGCTCGTGCACCTGATGGCCGCCCTCGACGACGCGATCTCCTACCGCGAGCACGCCGCGTCCTCGGGCTACGCCACCCACTACCGCATGCTGCGCCGGCAGCTGGCCCGGTTCTGCCCGCCAGACGAGCAGGACTGACAACCAGGACTGACGAGCCGCACCGACGAGCGCGGCTGAGCCCCGGAAAATCTTGATAACGGGCGGGTGAACTTAGCGGCAGACGGCCGGTCAGGGCCCGTACGCGGCCAGTAACGTGTCAGGCCCTGACTCCTCACAGACCCCCTCAAACATGGCCAGAACGTCGCCGGTGGCCGACAAATCCGCCACCCAGCCGCCCCCTCCCGCAGACTGGTCCCCGGACGCGTCCGTGGACCCGCCGGATCCCCCGCCCCCCGGCTCGCCGCCACCGGCCGCGCGCCGGTCGGTGTGGTACCGGCTCCAGCAGTGGTTCCTGGACCGCCGGGAGTCGTTCGCCAACATCGTCATCATCGTCCTGCTGGCGGGCGGGGGCCTGTTCGTGTACTTCCGGGGCCCCTCGGTGGCGGCCACCTCGGCCGCCAGCCAGGCTCCGGGCACGGCCGCGCCCGCCTCGGCCTGCACCGGGAAGAAGGCCACCCGCCCGGTCAAGGTCAACGACGCCGCCGGGTCGGCCGGGACGATGAACCTGTTCGTCGGCCGCGGCGGAGACCTGGTCCAGCGCCAGTCGGCCCCGCTCGGCATCGAAAACGCCACCCTGACCCCCGGCACCTACCTGTGCACCAGCGTCAGCGACCTGGTCCGCTCCGACGGCCAGACGCTGCCCGCCAACCAGGTCGCCAGCTGGGGCCGGGTCACCAACGACGGCGCCCACGTGACCGTGTACGTGGTCACCTCGCCCCGGTACCGGCAGGTCAGCGGGTTCGGCGGTTACACCGGCACGGTGGCCCTGAACGACCCGCGCGCGGTGGGCGGCAACATCGCGGTCGACGTGCACAGCGAGTACCCCTACCTCGACGACGTCATCCTGTTCGCCCTGCTGGCCGCGTTCGGCGGCTTCATCTGGGCCCGCCTGATCCACGTGGCGGTGACCAAGGCGCCCGTCGCCCACGGGTTCTGGGTCGCGCTGGTGCTGCGCACCGCCGTGCTGCTGGCCACGGCCGCCCCGGTGCTCAACGCCCAGGTGCTGTCCAACCCGGACTGGGCGGGTGGTCTCGGGCAGTACATCACCCTGGCCACGCTGGCGGGCGGGGCCGCCATCGCGCTCACCCCCACCCTGAACACCCTGCTCGACCGCGCCCTGAGCTCCGGAAGCAATTAATCAGGTCGTGCTGTCGGAGCCGCGAGGCACAATAGGAGCATGAGCGCCGACCTGGATGAGCTGCGCCGACTGCGCCGCGCTCGCGACCGGATGGACCGCGAGTACGCTCAGCCGCTCGACGTCCCGGCCCTGGCCCACACGGCGCTGATGTCGGCCGGGCACTTCAGCCGCCGCTTCCGCGAGGCCTACTCGGAGACGCCGTACTCCTATCTCATGACCCGGCGCATCGAACGGGCCAAGGCGCTGCTGCGCCGGGGCGACCTGAGCGTGACCGATGTCTGCTTCGCCGTCGGCTGTACCAGCCTGGGCTCGTTCTCCAGCCGCTTCACCGAGCTGGTGGGCGAGACCCCGTCGGTGTACCGGGCCCGCAACCACGACGAGATGCGCCCGCTGCCCGCCTGCCAGACCATGGTCATGAACCGCCCCCGCAAGGACAAAGACAAGGAATCGCCCGGGGACCGGGCGGCCAGGAACCGGGCCGCCCGGATCAGTGCCGAAGAGATCAGTTCTGGAGAAGCGCCGGCCAGCACACCCGCGTAACGTCGGGCCATGACCGTTTCACTCAGCGGCGTGCACGTCATCGTGGATGACCCCGACGCCGCCCTCGCCTTCTACCGGGACACGCTCGGGCTCACCGTGCGCAACGAAGTCGCCCGCGACGGCTTCCGGTGGATCGTGCTGGCCACCGCCAGCCAGCCCGAGATCCAGATCGTCTTGTCCCAGCCGCATGCGGGCCGGTCCAAGGAAGACGGGGACGCCATCGCGGCCCTGCTGGCCAAGGGGGAACTGGGCATGGTCCAGTTCCGGTCGGACAACCTGGACACGACCTTCGACAAGCTCACCGGCGCGGCCGGGGTCGAGGTGCTCCAGGAACCGGCCAACCAGCCCTGGGGGGTCCGCGACGCCGCCGTGCGTGATCCCGCGGGCAACACGGTCCGCATCGACCAGGGCTAGCCAGCCACGACCAGCCGGCCAGGGGCTAGGCGACCTGGCCGCCACGTTCGGGCCGGGCCGGGTCATCCAGCCGGAGGTGGTCCAGCCCGGGGTCATCCCACCCGAGCTCGGCCCAGCGCCGCTCCCGGGCGGCGGCGTCGGCGGCCATGGCCTCCCGCAGCCAGGCCGGGTCGCCCGCGGCCCGCTGCCGCTGGCCGTACCACCACAGCCCGGCCAGGTAGCCCGCGGCGGCCAGGTTGCCCGCGCCGGACCACCGGTCGCCGCCCAGCAGGTTGCCGACCCCGGCGGCCAGGTTGGCCACGGCCAGCAGCGCCAGCGGGAGCCCGTAGCGCCCGCGGGGCAGGGCGGTGGCCAGCAGGCCCGCGACGACCAGGGCGGTCCCGAGCTCCACGAGCTGTGATGCGTGCACGAACTACTCCGAATAGTAGTCAACAGATTACTGAGAGAGACGATAGCTACTCTTAGTCGCGAGAGCACCGCGTTTGGTTGACACGATGGTCATCGAGAGTGACACGACTGCTACTTATTGTCGCGAAATAGACCGCTGGCTCTAATCCGCGCCGTACACTGCCACGATGGAGGCCAAGCAGCCGCACCGGCTGACCCCCAAGGGGCGGGCCACGCGGGAGCGGATCCTGACCCTGGCCGCGGGCTTAATGTTCGCCAACGGGGTGGCCGGCACCACCACCGAGCACCTGCAGCGGGTCGGCGGCATCAGCCCGTCGCAGATCTACCATTACTTCGGCGACAAGAAATCGCTGATCAGAGCGGTGATTGCCGTCCAGACCGAGGCCGTGCTGGCGGCTCAGCAGCCGTGGCTGGGCCGTCTGGACAGCTTCGAGGCGCTGGAGGCCTGGCGCGACGCCATCATCGAGACGCAGCGCTCCCGCCGGTGTGCAGGCGGCTGCCCGATCGGCTCACTGGCCAGCGAGCTGGCCGACCACGATCCCGAAGCCCGCGCCGACCTGGCCGCCAGTTTCACCCGCTGGCAGGTCGCCATCCGCGACGGCCTGGCCGCCATGCGCGAGCGCGGTGAGCTGCGGGCCGACGCCGACCCGGAGGCCCTGGCCCTGGCCACCCTGACCGCGCTGCAGGGCGGGCTGCTCATGACCCAGGTCCGGCACGACACCGTGGCCCTGCGCGCGGTGCTCGACGCCATGATCGACCGCATCCGCGCCTACGCCACGGCCTGAGCCGGGCGCGGGCAGAGCCGGGCGCCGGCGCCTAGGGTTGCTCGGCGTAGCGGTAGGCCTTGGTGTCCCGCAGCTCGAACCCGAGCCGTTCGTACAGCCGGTTGGCCGCCACCCGGGACGGCCGCGAGGTCAGGTCCACGGTGCGGACGCCCACGGCCTGGGCCAGCCGGATGGCCTCCTGGGTCAGGGCGCCCCCGATCCCCTGCCCGCGGGCCGACTCGTCCACCACCACGTCTTCGATCCAGGCCCGGAGCCCGGTCGGGATCGGGAACATCACCAGCGTGAGCATGCCGACCGGCTGCTCCCCCGAGCGGGCAATGAGCAGGCGGTTGCCGTCCCAGCTCACGATCTTCTTGAGCGCTGGGGCGGTGAGCGGCGGGGCCGACCGCGACAGCTGCGGAATCAGCCGGTTGACCGCGGCCAGATTGTCGTCCGTGACGTCTTCGATGACCTCAACCACGATGCTCATGGCGAGACTCTAGCCGCTGCCGGACCGCCTTCCGGGCCCGCGTACGGGCCCCCAGGTCAACGGACAGAAGTGTCTCAGGTTGACAACGCACAGGCCGGGACCGCGTGAAACGCTCACCCATCAAGGACGGCCGGTCCTCCCGCCGGTCGTCCCCTGTTCATCTGCGGGCTCGCCCGGTGACCAGTTGCTCAGCTATCGACTCCGGCGATCAGGTGTGGGATAACGATCCAGATGGTGCAAAGGTGATCGGCAAACCCACGCCGCCCGCACCCTTCTGCACATCCGCGGTGACCTCGGCCTGGGGAACCGCGTCCTGAGGGAGGGAAAACCTGTGTTCAAACCAAGATTGGCCGCCCGGGTGGCGCTTCCGCTGGCGGCCACGGGTGGCCTGGCCGCGCTGGCGCTGACCGGACCGGCCATGAGCGCGGCCCCCGCGGTCGCCGCTCACTCGTCCACCGTCCGCGTGGCTCCCGATCTGGGCAGCCCGGGCGGGGCCGCGAACCTCAAGACCCTGGTCAGCCCGCTGCCTACCTCCCAGTGCCAGGCGGAGCTCGGGATCTCCTGCTACTCGCCCCTGCAGTACCGGGTCGCCTACGACCTGAACCCGCTGTACAGCAAGGGCATCACCGGTGCGGGCCGGACCATCGTCATCGTGGACTCGTTCGGCTCGCCGACGATCCAGTCCGACCTGAACACGTTCGACGCCCAGTGGGGCCTGCCCGACACGACCGTGGATATCCAGAAGTTCGGCAACGTCCCGCCGTTCGACCCCACCGACTCGGTCATGATCAACTGGGCCTCGGAGACCACCCTCGACGTGGAGTACGCGCACTCGATCGCGCCCGGGGCCAAGATCGTGCTGGCCGAGACCCCGGTGGCCGAGACCGAGGGCACGACCGGGCTGCCGGAGATGATGAACGCCGAGGAGACGCTGATCAACCAGGGCGTCCCCGACGTCATCACCCAGAGCTTCGGGGCCACCGAGAACACCTTCCCCGGCTTCGACCAGGGTGACTTCTCGAGCCTGCTCAACCTGCGCTACGCGTTCAAGGACGCGGCCGCGCACCACGTCACCGTGCTGGCCTCCTCCGGGGACGCCGGCGTCACCAACGACGAGGCCGACGGGACGACGCTGTACCCGATGCCGGTCAACTCCTGGCCGTCCTCGGACCCGCTGGTCACCTCGGTGGGCGGCACCCAGCTCCACCTGGACGACGCCGGCAACCGGGTCAGCCCCGACGTGGTGTGGAACGACGGCTACGGCGCGGCCGGCGGCGGCCTGTCGCACGTGTTCGCCCGCCCGCTGTACCAGATCGGCGTGACCGGGGTCGTGGACCACAAGCGCGGCACCCCCGACATCTCGATGTCGGCCGCGGTCAACGGCGGCGCCTGGGTCTACGAGTCGTTCAACCCGGCCACCGTGGGCTGGCACATCTTCGGCGGCACCAGTGAGGCATCGCCGATCTTCTCCGGCGTGGTGGCCCTGGCCGACCAGGTCGCCGGCCACCGGCTGGGCCAGATCAACCCGGCCCTGTACACGCTGGGCGCGCTCAGCCGGCTCGGGGTTCCCGGCACCGGCATCGTGGACGTGACCAGCGGCAACATCTCCTTCGGCGGCGTGACCGGACCCTCGGCGACGAAGGGTTACGACCTGGCCAGCGGCTGGGGCACGATCGACGCGGCCAAGTTCGTCCCCGCGCTGGCGCGCATCCCCGGCGCCTGACCCGCACCACCCCGACGGGCCCGGGCCGCTGCGGCGGCCCGGGCCCTCCGGCGTTCCGATGAGTTTGCCGCCCCGCGGGCGTCGGTATCCCAGTCCGGATCCGGTTCTACGCGCAGCCGCGCGAAAGAGGTGGCCCATGAGTTCCCTGCTGAGCAACGTCAGCGTGGGCGCGATCACGATCTTCACTGAGGACCTGGCCCGGTCCCGGGACTTCTACGAAGCGACCTTCGGTAAATCGGTGATCTTCGAAGATGAGAATTCGGCCGTGTTCAAGTTCGGTGAGACCGTCATCAACGTGCTGGCCGTGGCGGCCGCCCCCGAGCTGGTCGAGCCCGGCCCGGTGGCCCCACCCACCGCCGGCATCCGCGCCGTCATGTCCGTCGAAGTCCCCGACGTCGACGCCGTCTGCGCCGAACTGGCCCAGCGCGGAGTCCCCCTCCTCAACGGCCCCATAAACCGCCCCTGGGGCCTGCGCACGGCCAGCTTCACCGACCCCAGCGGCCACGTCTGGGAACTCGCCCAGCCCCTCCCCACGAACGGGAGCTGACGCCGGTCAGCGGGGGGTCAGGCGGAAGGCGCGGGCGCCGGCGGCCCAGGCCTGGTGCAGGTCGGTCCGGATCGGGTCGCCGCTGGCGTCGAACCCGATCTGGTTGAAGCTGGCGAAGTTGTGGTTGTCCCGGGCCATCAGGCCGTAGGCGTCGACGACGCCGGGCTCGTCGGCGATGACCCGGACGTCGGCGACGCGGCGGCGGCCGCGGAGGCGGATGGTGACGGGGTCGCCGGTGCGGAGGTTGCGGCCCCAGCCGAACGGGGTGCCGATCAGCAGGTCGCCCTGGTCGCTGGTGTAGGCCACCGGCACGGTGTAGCGGCGGCCGGACTTGCGGCCGACCACGTACAGCGTGACCAGCCTGCGGCCGATCAGCCGGGACAGCAGCGGGGTGCTCAGCAGGCCCCGCATCAACCGGTTGACCAGGGCCTGGGCCGGCAACGTCTGGGCCCGGGGGTGCAGCGTGGCCGGGCTGTCCGGTGCGGGCTGATCGATCATGTCGTCCATCTCCCCGTTTGATATATCGAAGGTCTGTTACCTGAGTCCGGTCTGGATCGTCTTCCGGGTATGACGGCTGACGGAGGAGGAAGGTAACAGTGGACAGCACGGACGGGCCGGACGCCCAGTTCCAGGAGCACCGCGCGCACCTGCGGTCGGTCGCCTACCGGATGCTGGGCTCGCTGACCGAGGCCGACGATGCGGTCCAGGAGACGTGGCTGCGGCTGACCCGCAGCGATCCGGACGGCGTGCAGAATCTGCGCGGCTGGCTGACCACGGTGGTGTCGCGGATCTGCCTGGACATGCTGCGGGCCCGGGCCAGCCGCCGCGAGGACGCGCTGGACGACGTGCACATCCCGGATCCGGTCGTGACCATGGTCGGCGACGATCCGGCCGAGCACGCGGTGCTGGCCGATTCGGTCGGTCTGGCCCTGCTGGTGGTGCTGGACACCCTGGCCCCGGCCGAACGGCTCGCGTTCGTCCTGCACGACGTGTTCGGCGTCCCGTTCGACCAGATCGGGCCGATCCTGGACCGGACCCCGGCCGCGGCCAAGCAACTGGCCAGCCGGGCCCGGCACCGGCTCCGGGGCACCTCGGGCCAGGCGCCCGCGCCCGACCCGGCCGTGCAGCGGGCGGTGGCCGACGCCTTCCTGGCCGCGGCCCGGGAGGGTGACTTCGACGGGTTGCTGGCCGTGCTCGACCCGTCGGTGGTGCTGCGGGCGGACGCGGGCTCGAGCCCGCTGGGGCCGTCGCGGCTGGTCCGGGGGGCCACCGCCGTGGCCACCCAGGCCGGGCGCTTCGCGCACCTGTCCCGGCACGCCCAGCCGGTCCTGGTCAACGGCGGCCCCGGCTTCCTGGTCGCGCGCGAGCACCGGCCGGTGGCCCTGATCGGCATGACCGTCCGCGACGGCAAGGTGGTGGAGATCGACATCCTCACCGATCCCGAACGCCTGCTGCGCCTGGTCCCGTGATTATTGGCATGACCAGGCCCGGTGGTCCGGCCTATGATCACGGCGTTCTCGACCGGGCGTCCGATAGGAGCTCCCCATGCCGGACTGGGCCGAGCAGGTCACCGCGATCGCGACCGCGGTCAACGCCATCGGGTTGCTCAGCGCGATCGGGGTCGTGGTCTTCGCGGGCCAGCAGGCCCGGGAGGCCCGCACCACCCGCAAGGCCGAGATGGCGGTGGAGTTCTTCCGCCGCTGGAGCGAGGGCCCGATGATGGAGACCCGCCGGCTGCTGGCCGAGTTCAGGACGCCCGAGGCGCTGCGCGACGCCCTGCAGGTGTTCATGGCCGAGAACTCGGCCGAGGCCTACGTCCTGTTCCGCGAGCTGGACTTCTTCGAGCAGCTCGGCGCGCTGGAGCTGCACGGGGCGTTCGACTTCGAGCTGATCCGGACCATGCTCGGCCACCGGCTGATCGACCGCTGGGACATGTGGGAGCCGTCGATCGAAGCGATCGGCGGCCGCCCGGCCTACCCGATGTTCGCCAACCTGGTGACCAAGATGCGTGCCGTCGGCGCCTGACCGAAGATTCCACCTGTTCGGCACTTTCGGGTGACGCCTGACCGGGCCCGGTTTTCCTAGCGTTCAGAGCCAGGAAACCCGTACCGGCAGGAGACACGATGGTCCACCCCAACCCCAGCAGGCCCGAACACTACGAGATCCGGGTC
This sequence comes from Streptosporangiaceae bacterium, assembly GCA_036497405.1. Classification (GTDB taxonomy): domain Bacteria; phylum Actinomycetota; class Actinomycetes; order Streptosporangiales; family Streptosporangiaceae; genus Bog-532. The sequence goes on from DASXJM010000007.1 coordinate 12,151, forward strand.
GAGGGAGTTCTGCACGAGGGCTGGTCCACCTGGTTCGAGGGCCTCCGGGTCAGCGCCGATGACACCCAGACCGTGATCACCGGCCAGCTCGCCGATCAGTCCGCGCTGCACGGCGTCCTGGCCAAGATCCGCGATCTCGGAATGCGCCTGGTCTCGGTGCGCCGCCTAGACGTCGACGACGCAGAAGAGGTGACCCCGTCATGACCACATCGCAACTGGGCACGATCACCTGGCTGGCCCGGCCCCCCGGCACGGCCCCGCTGCCCTGCCAGCGCGAAGATCCGCGACTGTGGTTCTCCAAACGGCCGGCCGGGCTGGAACGGGCCAAGGCCTTCTGCCAATCGTGCCCGCTGCGGGCCCCGTGCCTGGCCGGGGCCCTGGAACGGGAGGAGCCGCACGGAGTCTGGGGCGGCGAGATCTTCGAACAGGGTGCGATCATCGCCCGCAAGCGGTCGCCCGGGCGTCCGCCCAAGCGACTGGACCTGGACCAGGCCAGCTGATCTTCTGTTACCGATGGCTGAGACGACGGCAGGCGCCCGCCCGGATGAATCGTCACCCGGGCCTGATCTGCTGCTCCGGACCAAGCTGCACGTGCCGCGGTCGCGGCCGGGTCTGGTGGCGCGGCCGCGCCTGGCCGCCCAGCTCGAGGAGGGCCTGAGCCGCGGGCTGGTGCTGGTGGCCGCGCCGGCCGGCTACGGCAAGTCGGTCCTGCTGTCGGAGTGGTCCCGGAGCACCGGGCAGCCGGCAGCCTGGCTCTCGCTCGACGAGGGGGACAACGACCCGGTCCGGTTCTGGCGGCACGTCCTGGCCACGCTGGACGGGGTGCGCCCGGGCATCGCCGCGCGGGTGGGCCCGCTCACTGGTTCCGCCCCGCCGTCGGCCTACGAGGCCCTGGTCACCGCGCTGATCAACGACTTCATGGCCGAGCCGGACCGGCCCGCCGTGCTGCTGGTGCTCGACGATTACCACGTGATCGGCTCGGCCGGGGTGCACGGCCCGCTCCGGTTCCTGTTCGAGCACCGGCCGCCGCAGCTGCGCATCGCGCTGGCCAGCCGGTCCGACCCGCCGCTGGGCCTGGCCCGGTACCGGGCCCGGGGCCAGCTGGGTGAGGTGCGCGCGGCCGACCTGAAGTTCAACCTGGACGAGGCGGCCGAGCTGCTGCGCGAGGTGGTGGCCGAACTCGATCAGCCCGCCGTGGCCGCGCTGGCCGAGCGGACCGAAGGCTGGGCGGTCGGCCTGCAGTTGGCCGCGCTGTCCCTGCGCAACCAGCCCGACATCGCGCGCTTCGTGGCCGCGTTCACCGGCAGCCACCGGTACATCCTGGACTACCTGGGTGAGGAGATCCTGGAACGGCAGCGCCCCGAGCTGCGGGACTTCCTGCTCGAGACCTCGGTCCTGGACCGGCTCAGCGGCGCGCTGTGCGACGCCGTCACCGGCCGCCAGGACAGCCAGCAGCTGCTCGAAGAGGTGGAGCGGTCGGGCCTGTTCGTGGTGCAGCTGGACGACACCCGGGGCTGGTGGCGCTATCACCACCTGTTCGCCGACCTGCTCCGGGCCCGGCTGGAACCGGACGCGGAGCGAACCCGGCGGCTGCACCGCCGGGCGGCGGCCTGGTACGAGCAGCACGGGCTGCCCGATGACACGATCCGGCACGCCCTGGCCGCCCAGGAGCAGGAGTGGGCCGCCCGCCTGGTCGAAGAGCACTTCGACACGGTGTTCAACCTGCGCGGCGAGCAGGCCACCATCCAGTCCTGGCTCCCGGCGCTGGCCCCGGACGTGGTCCGGACCCGGCCCCGGCTCCTGCTGGCCCAGGCCCAGATGGCCAGCATGCGCGGCGACCTGGCCGCCATGGAGCCGCTCCTGAACGCGGCCGGCCAGGTGATCGGCCAGGCCCAGCGGGAGCCGTTCGCGCCGGCCGCGGGTCCCGAGAGCAGCCTGCTGGTGAACGCCCCGGCCATGCTGGCCCTGCAGCGCAGCTACGCGGCCCAGTTGCGCGGCGACGCCGACGCCACCGCGGCCCGGACCCGGGAAGCCATGGAACTGGTCGGCGAGAACGAGCTGATGCTGGCCTCGGCGGTGGAGGGGTTCGTGGCCATGGCCGACTGGCTCCGCGGGCGGCTGGGCGCGGCGGAAGAGATCTTCGAATCCAGCATCGGGCGCTGGCACGAGCAGGGTCAGGTCACCACGACCGCCTGGGGGTTCTACTGCCTGGCCCGGCTGCAGCGCGGCCAGGGCCGCCTCGAGGCTGCGGCCGAGACCGGGGCCCGGGCCCTGGCCGCCATCGGCGACCCGGGACGGCGGCCCCGTCCCGCCGCCGGGCCGGCCCTGGTCGGGCTGGCCGAGGTCGCGTACCAGCGGGACGACCTGGACCGGGCGTCCGAGTACGTGACCCAGGGGATCGCGCTGTGCCGCCAGTTCGTGCACACCCCGCCGCTGGCGGCCGGCCTGGTCACGCTGGCCTGGATCCGGCAGGCGTCCGGCGACCCGGCCGGCGCGGCCGCGGCCATGGCCGAGGCGGACGTGGCCTCTCCCGGCCCGGACGGCCTGCTCAACCCGACGCCGGCCCAGCGGGCCCGGCTCCGGCTGGCCCAGGGCGATCCGGGGTCGGCGGCGCGGTGGGCGGCCGAGCAGGGCCTGAGCCCGGACGACCAGCCAGACTATCCGCGCGAGCCGGGCCACCTGGTGCTGGCCCGGGTGCTGCTGGCCGAACACCGGCCGGACCAGGCCCTGGCCCTGCTCGACCGGCTGGATCGGGCCGCGGCCGCGCAGCACCGGACCGGCAGCCTGATCGAGATCGGCGTGCTGCGCGCGCGGGCCCGGGCCGGTCTCGGTGACGACGACGGCGCCACCGCCGCCCTGGCCACCACGCTCCAGGCCAGTTGCGGCCCGGGCTACGTCCGGGTCTTCGTCGACGAGGGGCCGGCCCTGGCCACCGTCCTCAGCCGGGTCATCGCCGCCCAGCGGGACGATCGCGAGGCGGCCGCGATTCCGCTGCCCTGCCTGGCCCGGCTGCAGCGCGCCTTCGGGGCCGCCACCACGGCCCCGTCCGGAGCGGGCCGCGGGCAGCCCGGGTCGGGCCTGCCCGTGCCGCTGACCAGCCGGGAACTCGAGATCCTGGCCCTGCTGGCGGCCGGCCAGTCGAACCAGAGCATCGCCAGCCGCCTGTTCATCTCGCTGGACACGGTCAAGAAGCACGTGAGCCACGTGCTCGGCAAGCTCGGTGCGGCCAACCGGACCGAAGCGGTCACCCGGGGCCGGGAGCTGGGTCTGCTGGGCCGTTAGCCGCCGGGCCGGCCCTGGGCCGCCCCCCTGGGGCGAGACCCCGGGTGAGACCCGGGTGAGACCCGGAGCTAGGGGATCAGGCCGAGCTGGCGGGCCCGGGCCACGGCCTCGGTGCGGTTGGCTGCCCCGAGCTTGCCGAGCACGTGGCCGACGTGCTTCTTGACCGTGTCGAGGGTGACCACCAGGTCGCGGGCGATGGCCTGGTTGGGCTGGCCCACGGCCAGCTTCCGCAGCACCTCCAGCTCCCGCTCGGTCAGCGGGTCGACCAGACCGGGCGTTTCCGGCGCCGCCGGTCCGAAGGCCCGCTGCAGGCGGGCCAGGTAGGCGAACGGGACACCGGCCGCGGCCGGGCTCTCGCGCTGGGCCGCCACCAGCCGGGCCAGCAGCGTGGCCATCGGCCGGCCCTCGTCGACGAAGACCCGCAGGTAGCCCTGGGGAGCCGCCCGCGTGAGGACCTCGGCCAGGGCGGTCACGGCGGCCGGTTGCTGGCCGCTGGCCGCCAGGGCCAGCGCCCGCAGGACGCCGATCTCGATCAGGCTGCCGGGGCGATCCTGGGCCGTGGCCGCCACCTCCAGCCGGCCGAGGAGCGACCGGGCCTGTTCGGGCCGGTGCTGGGCCAGCAGGACCCGGGCCAGCAGCAGGTGCCCGGCTTCGCGTGGGTAGGCCGGCTCGTCGTCGGGGCTCAGGCCCTGCTCGGCCGCCCAGCGCGCGGCCCCGTCCAGGTCGCCCTGGGCCAGCAGCAACCGGGCCCGCGCGGCCGGGACCGGGTTGAGCAGCCCGGCCGGGACCGGCGAGGCCTCCCCGGCCTGGTCGATGGCGGCCAGGGCCCCGGCCCGGTCGCCGCCGGCCTGCCGGAGCCAGGCCAGGGTGACCAGCCCGGCGGCCAGCGGCGGGGTGTAGACGAACTGGCGGCAGCGGGCCACCCCCTCGGTGGCGTGGCCCCGGGCCAGGTCGAGGTCGTTGCGCTGGTAGGCCACCTCGGCCCGGCTCACGTAGGCCGGTCCCGAAGCGGGCCGGGCGGCGCCGTCCGGCCCGGCCGCGGCGGCCAGCGCCTGGTCGCTGCTCAGCACGGCCGCGTCCAGCTGACCCCGGACCCGCTGGACCTGGGCCAGCTGGTAGCTGCCCCAGGCGGCCAGGGTGGCCTGCCCGGCCGCCCGCCAGCCGGCGATGCTGGTGCTGAACGCCCGTTCGGCGGCGGCCAGCCGGCCCCGGAGCCACTCAGCCACGGCCAGGAACCCGCGCGCGGTGGAGGTCAGGACCCACTCGTCCGTCCCCGAGCAGGCCAGCACCTGGGCCGCGAAGTCGGCCGTGGCCTCGGCGTCCCCTCGGAGCTGGGCCAGGTAGCAGCGCTCCAGCGCCACCTGGCCGGGGATGTTCATCAGCATGCTGTCGGCCTGGCCGACCGTGGGCTCGAACGGCTCGTCGTCGGGCTCACCGGCGGCCTGCTCGGCCCCGTCGGCGGCGCGCTCGACCTCGTCGACGTGCCCGCTGGCCGCGGCCAGCTGGGCCTGGGCCAGCAGCAGCCGGGGCCGGGAGCGCATCAGGTCGGCCGACAGCGCCGAGAACCAGCGCTGGATCGTCTCGGCTTCACCGCGCAGGTAGTAGAACTCGTCGAAGTACCGCTCGATCAGCCGCGCGGCCCGGACCGGGTCCCCGGCCGCCGCCGCGTGCGCGATCGCGTCGTCGGCCAGGCCGTGCTGCTGGTACCAGGCCGAGGCCCGCCGGTGCAGGACCGCGGCCCGGCCGGGCTGGTCGCGGCCCAGCCGGGCCCGCAGCAGGTCGGCGAACAGGTGGTGATAGCGCCACCAGCCGCGCACCTCGTCCAGCGGGACCAGAAACAGTCCGGCCTGCTCGACCTGCTCGAGCAGGGCCTGGCTGCCGGGCCGGCCGGTCACCGCGTCACACAGCGGCCCGCTGAGCCGGTCCAGGACCGAGGTGTCGAGCAGGAACGCGCGGACCTGGTCGTCCTGGCGTTCCAGCACCTCCTCGGTCAGGAAGTCCAGGACGTAGCGGTTGCTGCCGGTGAAGGCGGCCACGAACCCGGCCACGTCGGCCTGGCCCCGCAGCGACAGCGCGGCCAGCTGCAGCCCGGCCGCCCACCCCTCGGTCCGGGCCGCCAGCGCGGCCATGGCCTCGTCGGGCAGGTCCGCGCCGGCCGCCTCCGGGCCGAGCAGCGCCGAGGTCTCGGTGGCGGTGAAGCGCAGGTCGGCCGCGTGCAGCTCGGTCAGCTGGGCCCGGGCCCGCCGCCGGGCCAGCCGCAGCGGCGGGTGGCTCCGGCTGGCCAGCACGACGCAGAGCCCGGCGGGCTGATGGTCGAGCAGGAACCCGAGCGACTGGTGCACCAGCGGTGAGGTGATGACGTGGTAGTCGTCCAAGACCAGCCGGGCCTGCTCGCCCCCGGGCCGGGCGGTCAGCTCGTTGACCAGCGCGGCCAGGAACGGCTCGAGCGAGGACGGGGCCGGCGGCCCGAGCAGCGGGCCGGTCCGGGTCCCGAGGCCCGGGTCGCCCTGGTCGATAGTGGCCTGGTCGAGGGCGGCCAGCACCTGCCGCCAGAACCGGGCCGGGTCGTTGTCGGCGGCGTCCAGGGACAGCCAGGCGGCCGGCCGCGGGCCCGTGCGGGCCCAGTCGGCCAGCAGGACGGTCTTGCCGTATCCGGCCGGGGCGCAGACCAGGATCAGTCCCTGGGCCAGCCCCTCCCGGAGACGCCCGGACAGTTGCGGCCGCGGGACCAGCCCGGCGGGCCGGGCCGGTACGTGCAGTTTGGTGGCGAGCAGGACCTCGCGCTCGGGCGGCCCGGTCACATTTGATCACTATTCCACGTCGGTGCCGGTCCCGCCGCTGAAGATTCCACCTCTCCGGCACCTTCGGGTGACGTCAGGCCCGGGGGCCGCGACTTAGCGTGCGGAGGACGGAATCGGGATCTCAAGGACGGTTCAGATGAGGGAACAACCCCTGGACAGACCGGCGCGGGTGGTCATCGTCGGGGCTGGCTTCGCCGGAGTGCACGCCGCCCGGCGGCTGGCCCGGCTGGCGGGCCACCGGGCCGAGGTGACGTTGATCAACCCCACCGACTACTTCCTGTACCTGCCGTTGCTGCCCGAGGTGACAGCGGGCATCCTGGATCCCCGCCGGGTCGCGGTGCCGCTGCGCACCGCCTGCCCCGGGGCCCGGTTGCAGCTGGGCACCGTGGACCGGGTCGACGTGGCCGCCCACCGGGTCGCGTTCACCGATCCCGAAGGCGGTCGCGGTGAACTCGGCTACGACCGGCTCCTGCTCACCGCGGGCAGCGTCAACAAGCTGCTCCCGATCCCGGGGGTGACTCGGCACGCCCACGGCTTCCGCAGCGTGGCCGAGGCGCTCTACCTGCGCGATCACCTGCTCCGTCAGCTCGAGCTGGCCGAGGTCAGCCCGGACCCGGCCGAACGGCAGGCCCGGTGCACCTTCGTAGTGGTGGGGGCCGGGTACACCGGCACCGAGGTCGCGGCCCAGGGCCAGCTGCTGACCCGGACCCTGGCCGCGGGCCGGGCCGGGCTGCGGGACCAGCCGGTCCGCTGGCTGCTGGTGAACCGGTCGGACCGCCTGCTGACCGGGCTGTCGCCGCGGCTGGCGGCGACCGCGCAGCGGACGCTGGCCGGGCGGGGCCTGGACATCCGGACCGGCACCACCATCACCGAGGCGACCGGCGAAGGTGTCCGGCTGTCCAGCGGGGAGTTCGTGCCGACCCGGTCGCTGATCTGGTGTGTCGGGGTCCGGCCCGATCCGCTGGTCGAGCAGCTCGGGCTGCCCGCGGTCGGCGGCCGCCTGGCCGTGGACCAGTTCCTGGGCGTGCCCGGGCACCCGGCCGTGTTCAGCTGCGGCGACGTCGCGGCCGTGCCCGACCTGACCCGGCCCGGCCAGATCACCGGCATGACCGCCCAGCACGCGGTGCGGCAGGGCCGGCTGGCGGCCCGCAACATCGCCGCGTCGCTCGGGGTCGGGACCAGGCGCGCCTACCGGCACCGCGACCTTGGTTTCGTGGTCGACCTGGCCGGGGCCGACGCGGCCGCCGATCCGCTCGGGGTGCCGCTGTCGGGCTGGCCGGCCAAGCTGGTGACCCGCGCCTACCACCTGCTGTCGCTGCCGGCCAACCGGGTCCGGGTCGCCACCGACTGGGCCCTCGACACCGTGCTGCCGCGCCAGGCGGTGCAGTTCGGGCTGGTCCGGGGGCCGGCCGTGCCGCTCAGCCCGGCCCGGCCGGAGGACCAGCGCAAGCTGGCCACGGTGCCCGGCGGTGGGTCATGACCGCGGCCGAGCTGGTCGGTTCCGGCCCGGCCACCGGGACGGCCGCACTGGCCATCCGGGGCCTGCGCAAGTCCTTCGGCCCGAACCTGGCCGTCCGCGACGTGGACCTGGACGTCGCGCCGGGCACGTTCTTGGGTCTGGTCGGGCCGAACGGGGCCGGCAAGACCACGCTGCTGTCCATGGCCGTGGGCCTGCTCCGACCGGACCAGGGCAACGCCTGGGTGGCCGGGAACCCGCTCTGGCCCGCCGCCTGGGCCGGGGCCGACCGGGCCAAGCAGTTGCTGGGGGTGCTGCCCGACGGGCTGGCCCTGCCGCGCCAGCTGACCGGGCCCGAGCTGCTCACCTACCTGGGCCTGCTGCGCTCCCTGCCCGCGGCCGTGGTCGCGGCCCGGACCGCGGAACTGCTGCACGTACTCGACCTGGAGGCGGCCGAAGCCACTGTGATCGGCGACTACTCGACCGGCATGCGCAAGAAGATCGGCCTGGCCGCCGCGCTGCTGCACGGGCCGCGGCTGCTGGTGCTGGACGAGCCGTTCGAGGCGGTGGACCCGGTCTCGGCCGCGGTCGTGCGGGCCATCCTCGACGGCTTCACCGCCGCCGGGGGTACGGTGCTGATGAGCAGTCACGTCATGGCCCTGGTCGAGCAGCTCTGCGACCACGTCGCCGTCCTCGACCACGGCCAGCTCCGGCGCGCGGGCACGCTGGACCAGGTCCGGGCCGGGCACAGCCTGGAAGAGGCGTTCGCCGAGATCATCGGGACCAGGCCGCCGGCTCGGGGGTTGTCGTGGTTCGGGTCCTGATCGGGTTGCGCCGGGCCATCGCCCGGCACCAGCTGACCGGCACGTCCACCGCGGCGGTGGCCGTGACCGGGGCCCTGGTCCTGGTCACCGCGGTCGGGACCCTGCTGACCGGGTGGCTCAGCTTCCGGCGCGAGGCCGCCGCCACCGACGTGCTGGCCCTGGTGTCCCTGCTGTGGATCGGCGGCCGGGTCACCCAGAGCGCGCTGGCCGGCGAGCCGTTCCTGCGCCCGGAGCTGTTCAGCCTGCTGCCGCTGCCGCGGCGCCGGCTGGCCTGGTCGCTGGTGCTCACCGGGCTGCTCGACCCGGTCAACCTGCTGGTGCTGCTGGCGCTGAGCGCGGTGCTGGTGCACGGCCTGCGGGTCGGTCCGGCCGCCGCCGTGACCTCGGTGTTCGCCGTCCTGCTGACCGTCATCGCGGGCAGCGTGCTGGCCACGGTGGCAGCCGGGGTACTGGGGCCGGGCTCGCGCCGGGGCCGCGACGCCGGCACGGTGATCGTGGCCGCGGCGATCAGCCTGCTGGCCATGGCCGGCACCATGCTCCCGGTCCTGGTCTCGGCCCTGCGGCGCCAGTCGCTGCCCGGGCTGTCCTGGCTGCTCCGGCTGCTGCCCACCGGCTGGGGGCCGGTGGCGGTGGCGGCCGCCGCCCACGGCCACGTGGCCGGCGCGCTGCTGCCGCTGCTCGGGCTGGTCCTTCTGACCGGGCTGGCCGGTGGCCTGCTGTGGCCCGCCGTCCTCGGCCGCCGCATGGCGGGCGCCCAGCCGGGCCGGCGGGGGCCGGCCCGGCGGGCCCGTCAACGGGCGGTCCTGGGCCGATCGGCCACCGGGGCGGTGGCGGCCAAGGAGCTGCGGCTGTGGCTGCGGGAGCCGGTCCGGCTGTCGTGCCTGGTCATCTCGGTCGTCGTCGGGGCAGGCACGGGGGTGCTGCCCCGGCTGACGGCCGGGACCGGGCTGCTGCTGCCGTTCGCGGGCACCATCACGGTGGTGATCGCCGCCGCCTGTGCCTGCAACCTTTACGGCAACGACGGCAGCAGCGTCTGGCTGACCGTGATGAGCCCCGGTTCGGCCCGGGCCGACGTCCGCGGCCGCCAGCTCGGCTGGCTGATCGTGGTCGGCCCGTACGCGGTGGCCGCGACCGTGATCCTGACCGCGATCAGCGGCCAGCCGCGGGCCTGGCCCTGGGCCCTCGGCCTGCTGACCGCGGCCCTGGGCGGCGGGGCCGGCCTGCTGGCCATCGGCTCCCTGGTCTCGGTCCAGCCCCTCGACGCGGCCGGCAACCCCACCCCGGCCTGGTCGCTCAAGGTCCACGTGGCGCTGGTGGTGGTCCCGCTGACCGCGCTGCCGGCCGCCCTGGTCCTGGTGGCCGGGGGCGGCTGGCTGGCCGTGCTGACCGGCGTTCTGACCGGCGGGGCGCTCGGCGTCTGGCTCGGCCGTCTCGCCGTCACCCGGCTGGCCCACCACCAGGTCTCGGTCCTGCGCACGCTGACCCGGCCGGCCTGAGTCCTCGGCGGCCGGCCGGGGGTGACGGGGTTACGGCCGGGGCCTGGTGACGGCGCGCCGGCCCCAGGCCAGGACGGCCTTCAGGTCGCCGTTGTCGAGCAAAAAGGCGACGACGCCGAAGGCGATGATCGCGGCCAGGGCGGCCGGGAAGGCCAGGAAGAAGGTGCCCAGCTTGTGGTGGCCGGTCAGGGCCAGGCTGACCGCCACCCCGGCCGCGCTGCCCGCCACCCCGGCGGCCAGCCCGGCCAGAGCCGCGTGGGTGACCCCCTGCACGGCCGCCCGGCCGCAGATCTTGCGGGTGACCAGGATCAGCGGGATCGCCACCACGGTCTGGCCGATGGTGTTGCCGAGCGAGAGCGCGGCCACCACCAGGCGGGGCGGGGCCAGCTCAGCCAGGACCACGTCGGCGATGGCCACCAGCAGCCAGCTCCCGGTCAGCGCCACCGCCGCCACCTTGAGCCGCCCGATGACGAACATCACCCGGGACAGGTTCGCGATCACCGCCGTGCCCGCGCAGCCCGGGGCCAGCAGCGCGAACGCCTGGATCAGCTCGGTCTCCTGGCCGGGCTGCGAGGCCAGCACGTGCGCGGCCGGGACGGTGACCGCCGCGATCACCGCCGTGCCCAGCCACGACATGAGCAGGACGGCCCGGGTCGACCCGGCGCTGGTCTGATCGAAGGCCCGCCCTTCCCGCGCCGACAGCACCGGGAACGTGCTGACCACGATGGACAGGGCGAGGACGTTCCACACGGCGTTGAACACCTGGGAGCTGTAGTTGAAGATGACGATCGCGCCGGTCTCCCCGCGCCCGTTGGCCAGGGTGATGCCGACCACCCCGGCCAGGTCGACGGCGACCAGTTCGGCCACCCCGACCAGGGCCAGGCCGCCGGCCCGCCGGGCCACCCCGGGCGGCAGCCGCAGCCGCGGCCGGAGCCGCAGGTGCAGCCGCCAGGTCGACGGCACCGCCACCACGACCAGGGCGGCCACCCCCAGGGTGGTGCCGACCGACAGCACCAGCTCGGCGGTCAGCGGCAGCCGGGCCAGCGGGAGCCCCTTGTTCAGCGGCACGAAGACCAGGAAGGAGGAGATGAGGACCAGGCTGGAGATCCCTGGGCCCAGCGCCGACGCCGCGAACCGGCGATAGGACTGCAGCAGGCCGTAGAGCAGGACCGACAGCCCGTAGAGCAGGGCCTGGGGCGCGAACACGGCCAGCATGTTGCTGGTCGCGTGGACCACGTCGGCCCGGACGCAGTGGGCGTGGGCGTTGGCCGGGTTGAGTAGCGAGGCGATCGGCCCGGACGCCAGCACGATGACCAGGACCAGCGGCACCATGATGATGACGGTCCAGGTCAGCAGGGCCGACGTGATGTCGGCGACCCGGTCCTTCTCGGCCGGGTCATCGGCCGCCCGCTCGGCCGAGCGGGCCAGGATCGGGACCATGGCGCTGGTCAGCGCGCCGCCCAGGATCAGCTCGTAGAGCAGGTTGGGCACCTGGTTGGCGGTGACGTAGGCCGTGCCCAGGCAGCTGGCCCCGACGGTCTGGGCGAAGACCAGCGTGCGGCCCAGGCCCAGCAGCCGGGAAAAGATGGTGAGCGCGGCCACCACCGCGGCCCCGCGGGCGATTCCGGCCCCCAGGCCCGCGGCCCGGGCCGGCTTCCCCGGCTCGGGTGGGCTGTCGGACTCCGGAACCAGCACCTACCGGACGGTACACGGGTCCTGGAAACGCGGGGTGACCGCGGGCCGCCACCCTGTCCATACTGGAGGGGTGCTCGGTCGGGTTCGCGGGTGGTTCGACGGGACGGGCTGGTTCGTCGGCCTGGCCGCCGTGCTGTTCACGTTCGCCCTGCTGGCCATCCTGCTGGAGTTGCAGTCGCCGGACCTGGTGCTCTGGACCGGCCACCGGGTGGCCGGCACCGAGCAGGGCGGCATCGTCACCTACCAGTGGGCCGGGCAGCGGTACTCGCTCAACGCCAACGGCTACGGATCGGCCCGGGACGTGAGCGTCTTCCTCAGCCCGGCCAACCCCGGCAACGCCATGATCGACAACCTGCCGGACCGGATCGTGGTCACCGGGTTCATCGGCGTCCCGGTGGCCGGCGGCCTGGCCCTGATCGTGGCCGGCCTGACCCGCAAGCCCCGGCGCATCCGCCGCAAGATCCGCCTGGCCCGCGAGTTCCGCCTCTGACCAGCGTGTTTCCGAAGCCCAGCTGGTGATGGCCCGCGTCGATGTGGGGGTCAGATCAAAGACCTTCGGTAAAAATCTTGGCCACCTGCATACCGTGATCGCCCGCATCATGGACGGGCTCAGGCGTGCCGGACGGGCCGGTAGCTCAGCTCCTGGGTGTGGCCGTCGAGCGTGCGCTGCTCGATCAGCTCGAGATCGAAGTCGGCCGCGCCCGCGAAGACCGGCTGGATCCCGGTCTGCCCGGTGATCACCGGGAACACCGTCACCTGGAGCCGGTCGACCAGACCGGCGGCCAGCAGGGCCCGGTTCAGCGACAGGCTGCCGTGGGAGCGCAGGGGCATCGCGGACTCCTCCTTGAGCCGGGCCACCACGTCGACGGCGTCACCGGGCACGGCGGTCGCGCCCGGCCAGTCGAGCGGCCCGGCCAGGGTGGACGACACCACCGTGGCGGGCAGGCTCGTCATCCGGGTCACCCACGGATCACGGACTTCGGACTCCTCGGTGCTGGCCGCCAGCATCTGCACGAACTCCCGGTACGTGCGGGCCCCGAGGACCAGCCGCTGCTCCTCGTCGTACACGGCCAGGCGGCGCGCGAGCAGTTCGGGGCCCTGCTTGCCCCAGTAGCCGCCCCAGTCGCCGCGGTGGGAGCCGAAGCCATCGAGGCTGGTGAAAACGTCAAAGGTGTAGGTGGCGGTCATGATGCTCTCCTCAGGTGCGATCGATCGGGCCGTAACTTCCTTCACTGTGGTCACGAACGGGGTCGTCGTAAGTCGACACCCTCGCGAAAAAGACGCCGCTGCACCCTTCACCGCTGAGAACACTGTTCGTATTGACAGGAATGATGCTCTGATATAGAACAGTGTTCGTGTCTGTTACCGCCCGGCCTGCTGATCACGGCCGGGTTCTTCGGCGCCCTCAGCGCGTTCATGCTCACCATCAACCTGCTGCTGCAGCTGGGCCTGCACGTCGCGGGCCTGGACCTGCTGACGTTGCTGCTGGTCGGCCTGCTGCCCCGGCACTCCCAGCCGACCCACGGCCAGCCAGAACGGAGACGATCATGAAGGCAGTCCGCTTCGAGCGGTTCGGGGGCCCGGAGGTCCTGGAGATCGTCGACCTCCCCGACCCGCATCCGGGTCCGGGCCAGGTCCGGATCGCGGTCCGCGCGGCCGGGGTCAACGCCAGCGACTGGAAGAAACGCGAAGGCCTGATGGATCCGGA
>DASXJM010000008.1:0-4142 GCA_036497405.1 Streptosporangiaceae bacterium
GGCACCGCATCGCAAAAGGCGTCGATCCGCTCGATGGTGCCGAACTCATCCACACCCCTACTCAACCCCATGAAGCCGAGCCTATGTAGTACTTCGCGCCGGCCTCTGTCCCGCTTTGAGCCGCCAGGACCCTGGCGCCCCCTCCGGCACAGCGGGGTGCTGCGGCGCCACCGGTACGACCGGCTGATAGGCCTCGCCCAGCGGCGGCCGGGAGTCGGCCTCACCCTGGTTCGGCCACAGGGCCATGGCCCGCTCGGCCTGCGCGGTGATGGTCAGCGACGGGTTGACGCCCAGGTTGGCGCTGACCGCGGCCCCGTCCACCACGTGCAGCCCGTCATGCCCGTAGACCCGGTGGTAGGGGTCGATGACCCCGGTGGCGGGGGAGTCGCCGATGGCGCAGCCGCCGATGAAGTGGGCCGTGGTCGGGATGTTGAACAGATCCAGCCAGGTGCCGCCCGCCATTCCGCCCAGTTCTTCGGCCAGCAGCCGCACCGCTCGGTGCGCGGCCGGGATCCAGGCCGGGGACGGCACCCCGTGCCCGGGCCGGGACCGCATGGCCCAGCCGAACAGGCCGCGTCGCGGGCTGACCGTCACCGAGTTGTCGACGTTCTGCATGACCAGGGCGATGATCGTGCGCCGGGACCAGTGACGCAGGTTGGGCAGCCGGGCCACGTCCCACGGCCGCCGGGCCAGCTGACCACCGAACTTCAGCCAGCGCGGCGCCGGGCCACCCCCGTCGACCAGCAGCGTGCGCAGCAGGCCCATCGCACTGGAGCCCGGGCCGTACCGGGTCGGCTCGATGTGGGTGTGCTCGTCAGGATGGAATGACGAGGTGATGGCCACCCCACGCGAATGATCCGGGCCCCGGGACCGGAACCGCTCGACGCCCAGGATGGCCTCGGAGTTTGTCCTGGTCAGCGCGCCCAGGCGGCCGGACAGGCCCGGCAACGTGCCGGTGGCCCGCATCCGGTGCAGCAGCTTCTGCGTGCCGTAGGTCCCGGCCGCGAACACCACCTGGCTCGCGCTCAGGCTCTCCTGTCCACGGCCAGGCCGCCCGCGGCCCGGTGGCCACGGTGTCGACGAGGTAGCCGCCGCCGGACGGCCGCACCGCGGTGACCGTGGTCATCGGGATCACCCGGGCCCCGGCCCGCTCGGCCAGGTACAGGTAGTTTTCGGTCAGCATGTTCTTGGCCCCGGTGCGGCAGCCGGTCATGCACGACCCGCACTGAGTGCAGCCGACCCGCCGGGGCCCGGCCCCGCCGAAGTACGGGTCGGCCGTCTCCGCGCCCGGCTCAGTCCCGAAGTGCACGCCGACCGGGGTCAGCCGGAACGTGTCAGCCCGGCCCATCCGCTCGGCCACCCTGGCCACGGCCTCGTCGGCCGGGGTCATGGCCGGGTTGTCGGTCACCCCCAGCATGCGCCGGGCCTGGTCGTAATAGGGGGCCAGCTCGGCCCGCCAGTCGGTGATGTGGCGCCACTGCGGGTCGTCGAAGAACGGCCGCGGCGGCTCATACAGCGTGTTGGCGTAGACCAGCGAGCCGCCGCCGACCCCGGCCCCGGCCAGCACCAGCACGCGGGCCCCGCGGCGGCCGCGCAGCAGGTGGATGCGCTGGATGCCGGTCAGCCCCAGCGCGGGCGCCCACAGGTACCGCCGGGTCCGCCAGGAGTTGCGGGGGAGGGCCCGGTGCCGCTCACGCGGGTCGGTGGCGGCCGGGTCGTCGAACCGCTGCCCGGCCTCGGCGACCGCGACCCGGTAGCCCTTCTCGGTGAGCCGCAACGCGGCCACGCTGCCGCCGAAACCCGAGCCGATCACGATGACGTCGTAGTCGGGGTCGTCCATGCCCCGAAGACTAGACCGAGTAATGCCCGATTACTACCCGCCGGTAACATTCAATATATGCATTGAGGTTTTACGCGGAGTGCTTGTGCCCCTGGCCTTGCCCGGACTCGGGCCCGGCGTAGCTGGCGCCGCGGAACTGGCTGAGCTGGGCCACCACGCGATCGTCCCGCTCGACCGGGCGCCCGGCGTCGCTGACCGCGCCGAGCTGCTCAGCGGCCGGGACGGAGCGAGGCTCGGGCGTGGCGCTGGCGGCCATCGGGCTGACCGGGGCGCGCCCGCGCCCGCGTAGCCCGGGGATGCCGTTGCGGCGCATCGGGACCAGCCACACGAACAGCGCGATCACCAGAACCACGGCGACGTCTTCAACGATCATGGTGATCATCGGCAGGCCCCTGTGCTTGGACGACTACGCTACGTGTCTCCCTACAGTGCCACGGTTAACACTGAAAGTAAAGGTATTCTCACTCAGAGTGGCATATGGCAGGTCAGATGCTGCTTTAGGCTGCATCGGCCGAATGCCCCACATGATGTAATTGTGCTCGCTAGCCGGCAAACTATGCCGAAAGCCCCTGGAAATGTTGGCCTGCATCGCCTATGGGGCCTGGCGATCCGGGGCCGGCGGCCACGTTCCGGAGTAGGCCGCGTGGGCGATGGCCACCGCCACCGCCGCCACCACGCTGGGGTAACTGGCGCGGGCCGCGGTGGCCAGCGCGACCGAGCCGTCCGGGCCGGTCGTGACCACCAGGCGTCCCTCGGCCAGGGCCTTGGTCAGCCGGGCCGCGGCGTCGGCCGCCTCGGGACTGCCGCCCTCGGCGGCCAGGGTGTCCCGGACGCTGTTGCGCAGCCGGAGCAGGGCGCCGTGCTCGGAGTTGCTCAGCCCAGCCTCGGCGGGCAGCCAGCCCACGGCCTGCAGCCAGGCCGCGGCCTGCTCCCGCGAACCCAGCTCGTCCGCACCGCCCGCCTCGTCCGCGGTGGCGGCGAACGTCTTGATCATGGCCATGGTCATCACCCGATCGTAACCAGCCGGTCACGGGCACGCGCGGAATAGCGGCAGGTCTCCCTCGGTTAGGGATAAATGCAAACGCATATAACTACTCCGCAGGAGCTGAGCATGCAGTTCGGGATCTTCTCGGTCAGTGACATCACCCGGGACCCGGTGTCCGGCGAGACGCCGAGCGAGGCCGAGCGCATCGACGCGGTCGTGCAGATCGCCCAGAAGGCCGAGGACGTTGGCCTGGACGTGTTCGCGATCGGGGAGCACCACAACCCGCCGTTCTTCTCGTCCGCGCCGACCACCTTGCTGGCCCACATCGCGGCCACCACCAAGCGGCTGATTATGTCCACCGCGACCACGCTCATCACCACCAACGACCCGGTGCGCATCGCCGAGGAGTACGCGATGCTGCAGCACCTGGCCAAGGGCCGGGTCGACCTGATGCTCGGCCGCGGTAACACCGCCCCGGTCTACCCGTGGTTCGGCCAGGACATCCGGCAGAGTCTGCCGCTGGCGCTGGAGAACTACAATCTGCTCCACCAGTTGTGGCGCGAGGACGTAGTTGATTGGGAAGGAAGCTTCCGCACCCCGCTGCAGGGCTTCACCTCGGTCCCGCGGCCGCTGGACGACGTGCCCCCGTTCGTGTGGCACGGCTCGATCCGCACCCCGGAGATCGCCGAGCAGGCCGCGTTCTACGGGGACGGCTTCTTCGCCAACAACATTTTCTGGCCCAAGGAGCACTACATCCAGCTGATCCGGTTCTACCGGCAGCGTTTCGAGCACTACGGGCACGGGACCAAGAAGCAGGCCATCGTCGGCCTGGGCGGCCAGGCCTACCTGGCTCACCGCTCGCAGGACGCCAAGCGCGAGTTCCGCCCGTACTTCGACGAGGCGCCGGTCTACGGGCACGGGCCGTCCATGGAGGACTTCATGGACCTGACCCCGCTGTCGGTGGGCAGCCCGCAGGAGGTCGTCGACAAGACGCTGACCTTCCGCGAGCACTTCGGCGACTACCAGCGTCAGCTGTTCCTGGTCGACCACGCCGGGCTGCCGCTCAAGACCGTGCTCAACCAGCTCGACCTGCTGGGCGGGGAGGTCATCCCGGTGCTGCGTAAGGAGATCGCCGCCCGCCAGGATCCGGAGACTCCCGAGGCGCCCACCCACACCAGCCTGGTCCAGGCCAGGTACGGCACCGGGGCGCCGCGCCAGCCACGGCCCAACGCCAACCGGGGTGACAACGTCACCGGCGGCTCGCCCTACCAGGACGCTGAGGACACCGCGGCATGATCACCACCCAGCCGGCCCTGG
>DASXJM010000009.1:0-5119 GCA_036497405.1 Streptosporangiaceae bacterium
GCTCGTTCGGCCTCGGTGAACCGCTCGGCCGCGTTCAGGTGGTGCATGGGCCCGTAGGCGGTGGCCATGGTGACCAGGCCGGTGACCCGCTCGGGAGCCAGGACCGCGGTCGCGTGCACGGTGCGGGCGCCCCAGTCGTGGCCGGCCAGCACCACCTGGTCCAGTTCCAGGGCGTCCAGCAGGTCCAGCAGGTCGGTGGCGAGCGCCGCGACCTGGGCTCCGCCCGCGTCGTCCCAGGTCTCCGGGCGGACCCGGCTGCCGCCGTAGCCGCGCAGGTAGGGCCGGATGATCCGCAGCCCGGGCGGCAGCTGCGGCACGACCTGCTCCCAGGTGGCCGGGATGTCGGGGAAGCCGTGCACCAGCACCACCGGCCGCCCGCGCGGGTCGCCGTCTTCGAGGTACTCCAGCTCGGCGACCGGGGTCTGGATCAGCGGCACCCGCCCACCATAGACAGCAGGGCCCGCCCCGGGTGGGGCGGGCCCTGTGCTTCAGGCTTCGCTGCCGTCGCTTACCGGCAGGCGCACCCGTGACCGGCCGCCCGGGCCAGCTCGGGCACGAAGTACGCGCCATTGATGGTGCCCACGCCGGAGGCCAGGTCGTAGCCGGGCCGGGCGCTGTAGCCCTTGACCGTGTCCAGCTTGCCGCCCTGGGTGAACGACACGGTGTTGTTGCCGGAGGTGACGTCCACGATGCCGCGGGCGTGCGAGGCCGACAGCTGGTACAGCGCCGGGTTGATCAGTCCGAGCGGGTGCCCGGCCACCTGGTCGGCCAGGGCCACCACGCCGGAGAAGATCGGCGTGGCCTCGCTGGTGCCGCAGGTCGGGTACCAGCCGGCCGGGAGACCGCCGTAGCTGTTGTAGGTGTCGACGGCCCCGTTGCAGGCCCCGCTCATCGAGATGTCCGGCACGCCGCGCTGGTTGCCGACCACGTTCTTGACGCCGTTCTGGTACCAGGGGCGGGAGAACAGGACCGACTTGCCACCGCCGCCGGCCAGCGGGTTCGGGCCCGCGTTGCCGAAGATGTACTCCTGGGTGGCATGGCTGTAGGTGTCGTTCCAGACCGCGTCCGGGGCGACGTGCTGGCCAGCCGCGTTCAGCTTCAGCTGGGTGCCGCCGACCCCGGTGACCAGCGGGTCGCTGTCGGGCCACGACGTCACCGGGTGCAGGTAGTAGGTCTCCTGGTCCAGCCCGACGTCGGCCGCGCCCGAGTCACCGGTGGCGGTGAGCACGGTGACGTGGTGGGCAGCGGCGTTCTCGTACGGGGAGCGCAGCTTCTCGACCGTGGCCTTGTTCGGGAACGTCTGCTCGGTGGCGCTGAAACTCTGGCTGATCACGCTGCCGAGGTGGTGGTTGATGACGTAGTTCTCGGCCGTGACGATCTGGGGGAAGCCGGTGACGCCTTCGGTCTCGGACACCGGGGTCTCGACCAGCAGGATGTTGGCCCCGGGCGCCATGGTGTGGGCGTACTGCACGTCCAGCGTGGTCTCGCCCGCCCAGCCGACCATGTCGGAGTTGTTCGGGTCGTAGGCCGGTACCTTGCCCGCGGGCTGAATGATCTTGAAGGACGGCGGC
This sequence comes from Streptosporangiaceae bacterium, assembly GCA_036497405.1. GTDB lineage: Bacteria > Actinomycetota > Actinomycetes > Streptosporangiales > Streptosporangiaceae > Bog-532. The sequence goes on from DASXJM010000009.1 coordinate 1,572, forward strand.
GCGGGGATGTTGAAGGTCTTGTCGAAGACCTGCAGGTCGTGCCGGATGGTCGGAGAGCCGAACGAGTCCACGATCACGATCGTCTGGCCCCGGCCGGTGACGCCGTGGTGGAACAGCGGGGCCAGGTTGTACGCGGTCTGGATCTGGCCGGGCTCGTAGCAGGCGATCTGGAAGGCGCTCTCGCAGTCGGCCGTGGTCGGCGGCTGGCTGGTCGCGTGCCGGGCGTGCAGGACACCGGGGCTCAGCTGAATGCTAGCCAGGCCGGTGTGGCTGGCCGACGGTGCCGCGCCGGTGGCGGTGCTGGCCGACACCGCGGTCGCCGCGGTGACCGCGGTCGCGGCGGTCAGCGTGAAGGCTCCCGCCGCCACCGCCGCTCTTCGTGCCATGGACATGGCTTCTCCCCACCCGAGTAAAAAGGTCCAGATATATGTTGAACTGCGCGGAAGCACCCTAGCACTCAGCGTCGAACATCGATCAAGACCGCGAAGGGTGCTATTTGTGGATTGCTGGTGACGAATCGTGACCGCTACCAGTAGCGCCCGGCGGCCGCGAGCTCGGGCACGAAGTAACGCGCGTCGATCGTGCCGAGGCCCGAAGCCAGGTCGTAGCCGGGCCGGGCGCTGAACCCCGGAACGGTGCGTACGGCACCCCCCTGGCGGAACGAAACAGTGTTGTTGCCGGAGGTGACGTCCACGATGCCGCGGGCGCGGGCGGCGGCCAGCTGGTACAGCATCGGGTTGATCAGGCCCAGGGAGTGCCCGGCGACCTGGTCGGCCAGGGCCACCACCCCGGCGAACTCGGGCGTGGCCTCGCTGGTGCCGCAGGTCGGGTACCAGCCCGCGGGCTGCCCGGCGAAGCTGTTGTAGGTGTCGACGGCCCCGTTGCAGGCCGCGCTCATCGAGATGTCGGGCACGCCGCGGCTGCTGCCGACCACGTTGGAGACGTCGTCCTGATAGGTGGGGCGGGAGAAGTAGATGGACTTGCCGCCCCCGCTCGCCAGCGGGTTCGGGCCCGCGTCACCGAACAGGTATTCATTGACGGCCCGGTTGTAGGTGTCGTTCCACACCGTGTCGGGCGCGGTGCGCTGGCCGGACGCGTTCAGCTGCAGCTGGGTGCCGCCCACCGCGGTGACCAGCGGGTCGCTCGGCGGCCAGGACGTCACCGGATGCAGGTAATAGGTCGACCCGTCCAGGCCGACGTCGGCCGCGCCCGCGTCGCCCGAGGCGGCCAGCACGGTCACGTGGTGGGCCTCGGCGTTCTGGTAGGCCGACCGGAGCGAGTCCAGGGTGGCCCGGTTGGGGAAGGTCTGCTCGGTGGCCCCGAAGCTCTGGCTGATCACGTCGGCCAGGTTGTGGTTGACCACGAAGTTCTCGGCCTGGACGATCTGCGGGAAGCCCTGGGTGCCCTCGGTCTCCGACACCGGGGTCTCGACCAGCAGGATGTTGGCCTGGGGGGCAATCGCGTGAGCGTACTCGACGTCGAGCGTGGTCTCGCCGGCCCAGCCGACCATGTCGGAGTTGGCCGGGTCGTAGGCCGGGATCTTGCCCGCGGGCGTGATGACGTTCAGCGACGGCGGGGCCGGGATGCTGAACGTGCGGTCGAACACGGCCAGGTCATGCTGGATCGTGGGCGAGCCGAACGGGTCGACGATGGCGATCGTGGTCCCCCGGCCGGTGACGCCACCCTGGTACAGCGCGCGCAGGTCGTAGGCGGTCTGCAGCTGGCCCGGCTGGTAGCAGGCCAGCTGATAGTTGTTTTCGCAGAACGAGGTGGTGGGCGGGGCGCTGCTGTGATGCCCGGCGTAGACCACGCCCGTGACCACGCTGGCGGGTCGCGGCGCCGCGGTGGTCGCGGCCGAAGCCGCCGAGCCTGCGGAACCGGCCGGTCCGCTCACCGCGGCCACCGCCGCGACCGCGGTCAGCGCGCCCGCCCCCACGGCCGCACTGACAGTACGCACGAGACGCATCTGGTTCCCCCCACGAAGAAGCGCTCAGCTCAGGCCAGGATGCCGGAGCGACACACGGACTACGGAGAGTAGCGGAATAGATGCGTATTGGCTATGGACCGGATCCGGGGGCAAGATCACGATCTGGCTGCCGCACGGAATGGTGCCGCGTCGGATGAGGAGCCGGTCGAAGCGACCTTCGATAAATAAAAACTGGCTCACCTACCCGGTAAGAAAGCGTTTAAACAGGCGCTTACGGAAACATTGAGCGCGTTTTGTCTGGTCCCTAGCTGGACCGAGGCCGGGATTTATCACCGGCCCGGCAATGGGCCGGACGCCGAAATACCGAAAGACCGGACAGGATCCGGCCTTTCGGTGGGCATGCTGCGGGCCCCGGCCCGCCGTCGGGTGCCGGGGCCTCGCCGCACACAACTACCAATAATGCCTGCGACCACCGACCGCGTGGCCAACGGCACCCAGTAGCAGAAGGATCAGACCGATCACCAGGATGATGATTCCGATCGTCCACAAGATCGCGATCTTGAGCAGGAAACCTACTATCAGGATGATGATTCCCAGAATGATCATGATAACTCCTGTCGCCTCGGGCACTTCTACAATCACAGCCATTTGCGTGCCAGAGGGCGTGTTCCCGGTGAAACCGAAGAGAAACGCGAGAGCAGGCATCGACTTTTCTGAAGGCCGCGGGAGTCTGGGCGGCGGGTGACGGCTTCCTCCAGTATGCGCGGGTAACGCGGGGAAGCAAATCAGACCGGATCAGCCGAGCCTCAAGACGAGGAAGACGGCGGGGACGGCTTGGTGGCGCTGGCCACCACCTCGGCGCACAGGGCCGAGACCTTGCGCCGCTCGGACCGGGCCTGCGCCCGCAACTGCTCGAATGCGGCCCGGGGAGTGATTCCGTGCCGGCCGACCAGCACGCCCTTGGCCTGCTCGATGATCTGCCGCGAGTCCAGGGCACCCTGCAGCTGGGAAGCGAGGGCGGATTTCTCCTGGCTCTGCATCATGCTGGCGATCAGCAGCGCGGCCAGGTCGGTGAAGGCCAGCAGGGCCAGCTCCCCCTCCGGGGACCAGGGGCGGGACTTCGCCGACACCACGGTGACCACACCGACAGCGTCCTGGTTGTACGGCAGCGGGCTGGCCAGCACCGCCCGCACCTGCCGGGACACGGCGGCGTCGCTGAAGTTCGGCCACCGTCGGTCACTGGCCAGGTCCTCGACCCCGACCAGCTGCTTGTCCTCGTAGGCGGCGATACACGGGCCTTCGGCGTGCTCGATCTGGAGATCTTCCAGGTGCGCGAGACGGTCGTCGGATGCGGCCACGCTGCGGAGCTGCTGCTCGTCGTCGGTCAGCATCAGCCCGGCCCCGTCCACGTCGAACATGGCGTGCGTGGTCTGCACGATCTCGTGCATGGCGTCCTCGATGCGCATCTCGCCGAAGCGGAACCGGCCCAGCTCCTCCAGGGCAGCCCGGACGTCGTGGAGGGAAACGTTCACGACTCGACTCTAGCCAGGATTTTTCCTGATTCCGGTCATCCGGGCAGGTCCAGCCGATTCAATACTTCTCACTCATCCCGCTCTGTTTC
>DASXJM010000010.1:0-3674 GCA_036497405.1 Streptosporangiaceae bacterium
CCGATGCCGATGGCCAGGAAGGCCACCGACATGGCGGTGCCCAGGGCCAGGTTGGACCGCAGCGTGGCGTCGACCACGTCGCCGTTCTTGGTGCCGATCTCCAGCCCGACGTAGGCGGCGATGAAGCCCACGCTGGCCAGGAAGGACAGGATGAACACCAGCGCGGCCACGCGCTCCCAGTTCTTGGCCGCGACCAGGTCGGGCGGGTCGGCCGGGATCCAGGGCTCGGGAGCCGTACTTTCGTCGTCACCGTCGCCGTGTCCGGGATCGGTGAGGATCCCGGCTCCGGGCGCCGGGGTGCCGATCACGCGGTGCGGGCGCCGCTCCTCGGGCGTGTTTTCGAGCTCAGAGTCGTTGTCGCTCATCGGTTATCGGTGATTTCTCCCGTGCGCTCTTCCCGGCGCTTGGCAGTGATCCACAGGGCGGCCAGCACCAGGGCGAAGATGCCGCCGAGCCAGGCCACCAGGCCCTCGGTGGTGGGGCCGACCCGGCCCAGGCTGAACCCGCCCGGGTTGGCCTCGGCCCGGGTCTGGGTCACGTAGGCGATGATGTCGCGCTTGTCCTGCGGAGTGATCGTGCTGTCGTTGAACACCGGCATGGCCTCCGGGCCGGTGAGCATGGCCTCGTAGATCTGCTTGCTGGAGGCCTGCGTCAGCGGCGGGGCGTACTTGCCGTCGGTCAGCGCGCCGCCCGCGCCGGCGTAGTTGTGGCACTGGGCGCAGTTGGCGTTGAACAGGCTCTGGCCCAGCCCGGTGCTGGCCCCGGCCGAGCTGACCTGCTGGTCGCTCGGGATGGCCGGGCCCCCGCCGAGCGAGGCCACATAGGCGGCGATCGCGTAGATCTGCGACTGGTTGTAGATCGGCGGCTTGCGCGGCGCCTCGGCGTTGGTCTCCTTCAGCGGCATGCGGCCGGTGCCGACCTGGAAGTCCACGGCGGCCGCGCCCGCGCCGACCAGGCTCGGTGCGACCTTGCTGCCCTGAGCGTCCTCACCGTGGCAGCTGGCGCAGGAGACCGCGAACAGATCCTTGCCCTCGGTGATCTGCGATGACGCCGAGCCCGAGCCGGCCGACGCGCTGCTGCTGGCGCCCATGCCCGTCAACGCCGCGTACAGACTGCCGACCGCGACCAGCGCCATCAGAACGGCTGCGTAGCCGAAGATCGGGCGACGTCGCCGCGCGGTGATCCAGCTCACTGCTGCCCTCGGATTTCCGGATAGTTGTCCATTGGTTACTTCGTCGCTTCAGGTGCGGCCGGATGCGGCGACGGGCTGTGAACTGGGTCACCCGTCCGCATCCGGGTTAATGGATCAGATAGATGGTGGTGAACAGCCCGATCCACACGACGTCGACAAAGTGCCAGTAGTACGACACGACGATCGCGCTGATCTGTTGCTCACGGGTGAAGCGTTTAGCCGCGTACGTCCGGCCGAGCAGGAACAAGAACGCCACCAGGCCGCCGGCCACGTGCAGGCCGTGGAAGCCGGTCGGGATGTAGAACACCGAACCGTAGGCGCTGGACGAGATGGTCAGATGCTCCTTGCTGACCAGGTCGTGGTACTCGTAGGCCTGGCCGAGGTCGAAGTACAGGCCCATCAGGAACGTGAGCACGTACCACTCGCGCAGGCCCCACTTGGCCACGTTGAAGATGCTGCCCAGCCGGCCCACCTGGCCGCGCTCGACCGCGAACACGCCCATCTGGCAGGTGACGCTGGACAGCAGCAGCACGGTGGTGTTGATCGAGCCCAGCCGGACGTCCAGGTGCGCCCCGGGCCAATGCACGCCCTCGCCCTTGTAGACCGAGCGGACCGTGAAGTACATCGCGAACAGCGCCGCGAAGAACATCAACTCGGAGGACAGCCAGATGATCGTGCCCACGCTGACCAGGTTGGGCCGGTTGGCCGGGGTACGAGGTACTGCCTCGCGTACGGATGCTGTCGCCACGACGTCATTATTACGACAACCCGTAGGCGTTGGGCAGCCGCCCCCCCAACTCAGTAGCATTTATTTTTGTGAAGGTCGTTGTCTATAGCAGTGATGCCGACACCCGTGCGCAGGTTCGGCTGGCCATTGGCCGCCGCCCGGAGCCTGACGCACCGGATGCCGAGGTAATCGAGGTCGCCACCGAACCGGCTCTGTTCCGGTTGCTGGACTCCGGTGGCGCCGACGTCATGGTCCTGGATGGGGAGGCCCAGCCCGCAGGTGGGATGGGTGTCTGCCGCCAGGCCAAGGATGAGATCTACAACTGTCCGCCGGTTCTGCTCATCACTGGGCGGCCGGATGATGGATGGCTGGCTACCTGGTCCCGGGCGGACGCGGTGACCAGCCATCCAATCGATCCGCGCCAGCTGGCCCGGGAACTGGCCCGCCTGATGCGGGCCCGGGCCCTGGCCTGATCGGCCGGTTGTGGAGGCCAGGACCACCTGGCCAGCGGTGATTGGCGCGCTGGTCAAAGGGGAGTCGCTCACCGCGGACGAGGCCGCGTGGGCCATGAACGAGATCATGGACGGCGCGGCCACCGGCGGTCAGATCGCCGGGTTCGCGGTGGCACTCCGAATCAAGGGCGAGACCGCCACCGAGGTGACCGGTCTGGCTCAGGCGATGCTGGATCACGCCACCCCGATCTCGGTGCCAGGCCGGCTCACCGACCTGGTCGGGACCGGGGCCGACGGCGCCCACACCGTGAACATCTCCACCATGGCCACGGTGGTGGCGGCCGCGGCCGGCACCCGCATGGTCAAGCACGGCAACCGGGCCGCCAGCTCCAAGTGCGGCGCCGCCGACGTGCTGGAGGCGCTGGGTGTGGTCATTGACCTGCCGCCGTCGGCCAGCGTGGCCCTGGCCGACGAGATCGGGGTGGCCTTTCTGTTCGCGCCGCTCTACCACCCGGCGTTGCGGCACGCGTCCGCGACCCGCGGTGAGCTGGGCGTGCCCACGGTGTTCAACTTTCTGGGCCCGGTCGCCAACCCGGCCCGGCCGCAGGCCCACGCGGTGGGCGTGGCCGACGGCCGGATGGGTGGGGTGCTGGCGGGCGTGCTGGCCGCCCGGGGCTCCAGCGCGCTGGTGTTCCACGGCGGGGATGGCCTGGACGAGCTGACCACCACGACCACCTCGGCCGTCTGGCTGGCCCACGGCTCGGCGGTCTCCGCCACCGAGTTCGACCCGGCCGAGCTGGGCCTGGCCCGGTCCAGCCCGGACCAGCTGCGGGGCGGCGACGCCGCTCACAACGCCGCGGTGATGCGGGCCGTGCTGGCCGGTGAGCCGGGCCCGGTCCGGGACATCGTGCTGCTCAACGCGGCGGCGGCGCTGGCCGCCGACGCGGGGGTGGCCCGGCCGGAGGACCTCTACCCGATGCTGTCGGCCGGGCTGGAGCGGGCCACCGAGGCGGTGGACTCGGGCGCGGCCGCGGCCCTGCTCGACCGCTGGATCGCGGCCAGCCAGCGCCTGGGCTAGCTGTGATGTCCAGGCCGGGCCGCCGGGCTCGGCGGGTCAGACACCCAGGGAGAACGCGGCCTCTAGGTCGTGCCGGGAGTAGGACCGGAACGCGATGTGGGTCTCGGTGTGGGTCACGCCCGGCACCTTGTTGAGCTTGCCCGGGATCACGTCGGCCAGCTCGTCGTGGGCGCGGACCCGCACCATGGCCACCAGGTCGAACTCACCGGTGACCGAGTACACCTC
>DASXJM010000011.1:0-9288 GCA_036497405.1 Streptosporangiaceae bacterium
CAGAGAGCGGCGACGGCGCGGGCGTTGCGGGCGATGCCGGGGATGCCGGGCCAGTCGGTGGCGAAGATCATCCGGCGGGTGAGGCGGCCCCAGTGGTGGCGACCGTAGTACTCGCGGAGGCGGGACGGGGGCAGGCCGGACAGCTCGATCCAGACGCGTTCGCTGGCCAGGGCCATGAACGCGGCGGCGTCGTACCACCAGCCGCGGCCGCCGTGGGCCAGGACCAGGTTGAGGCGCCGGAAGTCGCGTAGGACGTCGTCGAGGACGATCGGATCGGCGAACGTGTTGGCGGCCCCGGGGAACGTGCTGGTGCCGCAGTGGACCACCACCGGCAGGCCAGCCTCCTGGCAGATCGCGTAGGCCGGGTACAGCGACCGGTCGTTGGCCCAGATCCCCGCGTGCACCGGGTGGATCTTGAGCGCGATCGCGCCCAGGTCCAGCTGGCGCTGGAGCTCCTCGTCGACCGGGTAGTGCAGGTGCGGGTTGAGGTTGGCGGCCAGCTTGATCCGGTCCGGGTTGCAGGCGGCCAGCGGGACCATGTCCTCGATGGCCTGGACGCCGGTCACCCGCGGGCTGTACTCGGCCAGCACCATGGCGACGTCCACCCCCTCGCTCGCCAGCAGCGCGTCGAACCGCTCCGGGACCACTGTGCCCTCGGCGTCGTACAAGCTGTTGACCTGGTCGATGGCGCCGAAGTCCTTGGCCCACTCGTCCCAGGCGACCTTGACCGTGGGCCGCCGGGCCGGGTGCAGGTGGACGTCGATCAACGGGCGGCCGTCCAGCATCAGCGGTTCTCCTCCGCGGCGCCGGCCTGGTCGGGGCGGGGCCGGATGGCCAGCCGGACCCGGCCCTTGGCCACCAGCTTGCCGGCCGGGTCGGTGATGGCGACGTCCCACAGCTGCAGGGTCCGGCCCTGCTGGGCGGCGCGGGCCTCGACCTGCAGGCGGCCCTCGGTCACCGGCCGGACGAAGTCGGTGAAGTTGTCCACGCCGACCGCGAACTGGCCCAGGTGGTAGACGGAGGCGGTGGCCCCCACGCTGGCGGCGGTCTCGACCGCGCCGGTGTAAACCGCGCCGTGCACGATGCCCATCGGCTGGTGGTGCTGGGGGCCGGTGTCGATGTGCCCGGTCAGCCAGGTGCAGCCCTCGTCGCGGTCGCTACCGTAGTCGTCGATGATCAGGCCCAGGGCCGCGGTGAGCGGGCTCTGGGGGATGTCGCGAAAATTGAGCGTGGGCACCGGGGCAGCTTAACCGGCCGGTTCCGGCAGATCGCGAGGTGGGCAAATGATCGACGCGGTGGTGTTCGACCTGGACGGCGTGCTGATCGACTCCGAGCCGGTCTGGGAGCACGTGCGGCGCGGGCTGGTCGAGGGGTACGGCGGCCACTGGGCCGACGACGCCCAGCAGCGCCTGATGGGGATGAGCACCCAGGAGTGGGCCCGGTACCTGAGCGAGGACCTGGGCATCGGGCTGCCGCCGAACGAGGTGGCCCGGCTGGTCATCCGGGCCATGGCCGGGCAGTACCAGCACCACCTGCCGCTGCTGCCCGGAGCGGTGGAGGCGGTGCGGCGGATGGCCGAGCGCTGGCCGCTGGGGCTGGCCAGTTCCTCGCCCCCGGCGCTGATCCACACCGTGCTGACCACGGCCGGGATCGCGCCCCTGTTCAAGGCCACGGTATCCACCGAGGACGTGGCCGAGGGCAAGCCCGCCCCCGACGTCTACCTGACCGTGGCGTCCCGGCTCCAGGTAGCACCGCGCCACGCGGCGGCGGTGGAGGACTCCAGCAACGGGCTGCGGTCGGCGGCCGCGGCCGGGCTGCACGTCATCGCGGTCCCGCGCCCGGAGTACCCGCCGGCCGCGGACGCGCTGGCCCAGGCCCAGGTCGTGCTGGGCGGCCTGGACGGGCTGACCGTGGATCTGGTGGCCGGCCTGGGCTGAGCGGGGCCGCGGCGGGCGGGCTCAGTCGTCCAGGGACTGGACCAGGATCCGGGACCCGGGCGGGGCGATCTTCGCGTAGTCGGCCGAGGCGGCCTGGCCGTGCTTGCTGCCCAGGGCGGTGTCGAGGGCATCCCGGTCGGCGAAGTACAGCTCGGTGACGCGGTACCAGAGCGGGTCGCCGCCGTCGGCTTCGGCGATGATCCGGCCGGTTTCCACCTTCTGCAGGCCCGGGAGGGCGTGCACCAGCGGCATGTGCTGGTCCCGGTAGTGCTGTTCGAACACGTCCGGGTCGTCCGGCTGGGTGTAGAGCACCACGAGTTTTACGGTCATGGCAGGACCGTACCTCAGGACACCGCCCGGGGCCGGCGGGCCTTGCGGATGGCCTGTTCCAGGTCGTCCCGGGTCATCTTGGACCGGCCGGAGATCTCCAGCTCGCCGGCCAGCTGAGCCAGCTGGGTCTTGCTCATCTCGGACAGGTCCGGCTCGTCGTCCTGGGACGAGCGGGACCCGCGGGAAGATCCGGACTCGCGGGAAGATTGGGACTGGCGGGACGAGGGCTGCGCGGTGCTCTTTTTGCGGCCGTTGCTGGCCGAACCGGTCTTGCTCTTGCCCTGAGCCTGTTCCACGCTCTGGCGCAGCATCTCGGTCAGGTCGACGACCTTGGACGCCTTCGGGGCCGGGGCCGCGGCCTCGATCTCCTCACCGTTGCGCTTGCTGTCGATGAGCTCCTCGACCCGCTCACGGTAGGTGTCGTGGTACCGCTCGGGGTCCCAGTCGGTGGTCATCGACTCGATGAGCTGCCGGGCGATGGTCACCTCGCGCGGCTTGGCCGTGCGCCCGGTCGGCTCGTAGCCGGTGGCCTCAATCGGATCGCGGATCTCGTCCGCGAAGTACATGGTCTCCAGGGCCAGGATCTTCTCCTGGGGCCGGACCGCGACCAGGTACTCCTTGCTCCGCATGACCAGGGTCGCGATGCCGACCCGGTTGGTGGCCGACATGGCCTGGTGCAGCAGCTCGTACGAGCGGTCGGCCCCGTCCCCGCGCGGGGCCAGGTAGTAGGTCTTCTGGAAGTAGATCGGGTCCACCTCGGACAGGTCGACGAAGTCGGTGATGTCGATGGTCCGGGTCCGGCCCGGCTCGACCGACTCCAGCTCGTCGTCGGTGACCAGCACGTAGGTGTCCTCGTCGACCTCGCGGCCCTTGACGATCTCCTTGAACGGGACCTCCTGGCCGGTCCGCTCGTTGACCCGCTTGTAGCGGATGCGGTCGCTGGTCCCCTTCTGAAACTGGTTGAAGTGCACGGTCCGGTCCTCGGTGGCCGCGTACAGGCCGATCGGGATGTTGACCAGCCCGAACGCCAGCGCGCCGCTCCAGATAACTCGCGCCATCACTTCCTCCTACCCATGCGCCCCCGTGACCGTCAATTGTGCCTGGTCACGCGGTGCTGGTCACTTTAGGCGGTCACGCTGGGCCGGAGGACAGCGAGCCGGCCTGGCCGCCGCCGCCCAGGGGCAGCCGCTGGGCCCGGGCCTGCATGATCACCCGTTCCGGAACCGCCCATGACATCCGTCATGCCCCGTTTCGGACTGGTTCGGTGGTGACGGAAGGTGATCACCGGCCACGCGGCCCGGGCCGCAGATCGGCACGATGCCGCCGGGGCACTCTTTTTGCCGGAACTGGGCCGGCCGCGCTCAGGTTGAGCTTCGGTTCTTTCTGCAACTTGCATCAAAATATGAATTGACCATTGAACCGAACCGTGCATTGCATCTGTCTCAAGCTGGTCGCCGAGGGTTAGCATTGGTCAGATACAGAAAAATCCCGTGAATGGCCAGAAGGGTGGAAGGGTGAGCGAGCCCGCCAGCCCCACCGTGCGCCGCCGGCGGCTGGCCGCCGAACTGCGCCGGCTCCGGGAACGCGCGGATCTCACCGGTGACTACGTGGCCGGCCAGATGGGCTGGTCGGCCTCGAAGGTGTCGCGGATCGAGAACGCGCACAACGCGCCCCGCCCCACCGAGATCAAGAAGCTGCTGCTCCTCTACGGCATCGAAGGCCGCTACGCCGACGAGCTGATGGAGCTGGCCCAGGAGGCCAAGGGCAAAGGCTGGTGGAAGGCGTACTCGGACGCGCTGCCCGACCTGCACACCGCCTACATCGGGCTGGAGGCCGAAGCCACCGCGGCCTCGCACTGGTCCCCCGAGGTCGTACCGGGCCTGCTCCAGGCCGAGGACTACGCCCGTGAAGTGCTGCGGACCGCCAACGGGGCCGCTCCCCCGCGCGAGATCGAGCGCATGGTCGAGGCCCGGATCGTCCGGCAGCGGCTGCTGCAGCGGGACCCGCCGTTCGAGTTGACCGCGGTCATCGACGAGTCCGTGCTGATGCGGCTGATCGGCAGCGACACCCTGATGGTCCAGCAGATCAACCGGCTGCTGGAAGCGTCCGAATACCCGCACCTGAGCCTGCGCATCCTGCCGCTGAACGGGATGCACCCGGTGGTCGCGGGCGCCTTCATCCTGCTCCAGTTCGGCGCGGTCCACGAGGTCGGGTACCACGACATCGCGTACGTCGAGCACTTCACCAACGCGGTCTACATCGAGGCGGAACGCGACACGTTCCAATTCCAGATCGGGTTCAAAAAGCTCAGCGAGGCCGCGCTCGATGAGGATGCCTCCCGCGACCGGCTGATTGAGGCCCGGGACCACTGGAAATTATCGTCGTCGGGCAATTGACCGCATTGACGGACTAATATCACCGATTAGCCGATTCGTTCAGTAATGCGCAGTGTACCTACCTTCGATGATATTAATTCTTTTAAATGCCGCTGTGAACGGCAATAACCCATTGGTTTAGCCGAACCCACGTATACAGGTGACGACCTGTGCACCGCAGGTCAGGACGCCTGCGGAGGCACACCCGGCGGCCTCGCCGTGCAACTGGCATGGCAACTGTCATCGCAACTTAATATGCGTCAAATGAGCTTTTTCAAAGGGCAGGTCTCCACTAGGCTCACGCTCAGGCCTGGTGTTTATCAATTGTCTGCCTCAATCTCAGCCAGAGGTGTGCCCAACGATGCGTTCCGTCAATAAGCAGGACGCTGAGCGAATCAGCGCCGATTCCACCGACACCGCCTGGCGGACGAGTTCCCGGTGCTCGCACGGCGACTGTGTGCAGGTCGGATCATTCCCGGCCCGGGCCGTCGCGGTCCGCGACACCAAGAACCGGGGCGGCGGTCCTGACCTGGTGTTCGCCCCGGCGGCCTGGCGTTCCTTCATCGCGGGGGTCAGGGAGGACGGGACCGCGCGCTGAGACCGCCCGGCCACGACGCCACCGAGTTCCGCTGGGGGCACGGAAAGTGGTACAAGGGGGGCGTGGATCAGCTTCGGGTATCGGTGTCCGGCGGCGACTCGTACATCGTCGTCGCGCTGGCGGGCGAGTCCGATGTCTACACCTACGACCAGTTGCGGGGCACCCTGGAGGCCGAGGCGGCCAAGGGGATCGCGCTGCTGGTGGTGGACCTGGCCGGGCTGGAGTTCATGGACTCCACCGGGGTCCAGGTGCTGCTGGACATCCGGGTCATGATGAGCAGCCACGGCGGGAAGCTGGTGCTGGCCCGGCCGCAGAACACCGTGGCCCGGGTGCTGAACCTGGTCGGGGCCGACCAGCTGATCCCGGTGTTTCCCTCGGTGGAAGAGGCGATCGGCACGCCGCTCAGCTGATCCCTGGGCTGAGCGTCAGGAGTGCTTGGCCACGGCGGCGGCCAGTTGTGACGCCGACAGCCAGCCGTCGTGCGACCAGACGATCTTGCCCTGGGCGTTGGTGAGGGTGAACCAGGGCTGGTCCTGCACGCCGTAGCCGTCGGCGACCCGGCCGGTGGTGTCCAGGGCGACCTGGTAGTTCAGGGGCTGGCCGAGGCCCTGCAGGTAGGTCCGGGCCGCGGTCGCGGTGGGCTCGGTGACCGCCTCATCGACCCCGGTCAGTGCGGGCAGGTGCCGGGCGGCGGCCGTCCTGGTGTACTGGTTGAGCCCGAGAAGCTGGGACTTCAGGTCACCGATCTCGGACAGCCAGGTCGCGAAGAACACGGTCAGCCGGGCCTGCCCCGGACCCAGGGTCACGGTGGTGCCAGGCTTGGTGGTGGCCAGCCGGACGGTGTCCTTCGGCGTCTGCCCGGTGATGTAGGCCAGCGACTGGGCGTGAGCCAGCACCGGGTGCCCGGGTAGCAGGGTGGCCAGCTCCTGGGCCAGCACCTGAGCTGACTGGGTGATGCTGGAGTACGCCATCGGGGTCAGGTAGACGGTCCGCTCCCGGCCCTGGGGGTCGATCACGTACAGGGCCGGGGTGTGGTCGATCTCGTCCCCGACCACCTTGGCGTAGATGTCGAAGGACTTCCAGGCCGCCTTGAGCTGCGGCAGCGTGCCGGTGAGGAAGTCCCACCGGTTGACCATGTTGTGGGCCCGGGAGTAGCCCAGCACGTCCGCGGTGCTGATCGCCTCGGGGTTGGCGTCGATGCCGAGCAGCTGGACCTGGTCCCCGGCCTGGCCGAGCATCTGCTTGGCCTGCAGCATGGCCAGCGTGGTCAGCGGGCAGACCGTGGTGCACTCGGAGTCGACGAACCCGATCACCACCGCCTTGCCGCGGAACTGCCGGAGCGACATGGGCTGGCCGAACTGATTGGTCAGCTTCACGTTGGGCGCGGGCGTGCGGCCCAGTGACGTGCCCTGGTCCAGGTTGGGGTTGGCCGCGGCCGCGCTGGAGCTGGGCGACGCCGCCGACGAGCTGCCCTGGCCGCCGCCACCGCTACCACTGGCGCAGCCGGCCAGCGCCAGGGCCGCCGTGACCACGGCCCCGGCGGCCAGCGTGAACCTCCGTGACCTGAGCCTGGCAATCATGCTCCCGAGGCTACTACTGACTGTCGTTGGCTGGGGCGTGGTCGCGTTCCACGGCCAGGGACGGACTGGCCGGGGACGCCCCACGGCGGGCGGCGGCGGGTTCGTCGCTGTCCATCGGCTCGTCCCCGACGATGACCGAGCCGCCGTGGCTCCAGGTCAGGTAGCGCCAGCCCAGGTTGATCAGCGCGGTCACCCGGTTCCGGCCCCCCAGCAGGTAGAACAGGTGCAGCCCGAGCCAGCCCAGCCAGGCCAGGATGCCGGTGAAGTTCGGGCCCATGGCCAGCTCGATGACGGCCGAGTTGCGGCCGATCGTGGCCGCCTGGCCCTTGTCGTGGTAGCGGAACTTCTCGGTCGGCTCCCCGGCTTCCAGCCGCATGATCTGCTTGGCCGCGAACGTGCCCATCTGGATCGCGGGCTGGGACAGCTGCGGGGTCGGGTTGTTGGTGACCAGCCCGACGTCACCGGCGGCGAAGATCCGGTCCTGGCCCTGGATCCGCAGGTCGGGCCCGACTTCGAGCCGGCCGGCGTGGCCCTGGGGCAGGCCCCAGTCCTTGGCTTCGGGCGGGACGGCCACCCCCGCGGTCCACACGGTGATGTCGCTGCGCAGGTCCCGGCCGTCCTTGAGGATGACCCGGTCCGGGGTGACCTCGGCGATCGCGGTGTTCAGCTGCACGTCGACGCCCCGCTTGACCAGCTGGTCGCGGGTGTAGTTGCGGAGCTTCGGCTTGAACGGGCCGAGCAGGGAGTCCGTCATCTCGACCACGCGGACGTGGATGCGGGCCGGGTCGACGTCGGGGAACGTGTCCCGCAGCACCTCGTCGCGCAGCTCAGCGATGGTGCCGGCCAGCTCCACCCCGGTCGCGCCGCCACCGACCATGGTGATGGCCAGCTGGGCGTCGGTCGCCCCCTCGCTGAGCCGCTCGACGTCGGCCATGAACCGGTCCCGCAGGGTCACGGCGTCGTGGCGGGTGTAGAGGCCGTAGGTGTACTCGGCGGCGCCCTTGATGCCGAAGTGCGACGAGGCCACGCCGGTGGCCAGGACCAGGTAGTCGTAGTCCAGCTGGCGACCGTCGCTCAGGGTGATCTGCCGCTGGTCCGGGTCGATGGCGGTCAGCTCGCCGCGGACGTAGCGGGCGTGGTGCTGACGGGCGTAGCCGCCGGCCGCGTAGGACACGTCGCCGGGGTTCAGTCCCCCGGTCGCCACCTGGTACAGCAGCGGCTGGAACGTGCTGTACAGGTTCTTGTCGATCAGGGTGACCTGGTAACCGGACTTCTTCAGGCCCCGGACCGTGTACAAGCCGGCGAACCCGGCCCCCACGACCACGACGCGCGGGCGGTTACCGGTCTTCTCCAGAGTCATGAGCTTCCTCTCCCCGTGCCGTCCGAGCGGAAACCGCAGGGACACCGGATCCGGCCGGGTCGCCTTCGGCCGGGGTGTTTTCGGCCCGCGCGGGTATTTTCTCATCCGCGGGCCCGGCCGCAGGGACGGCCCCCGGGACGGGGCTCACGTGCACATCGATGGTTTCGTTCTTGCTGCGGTCCTCGGCCCGGGCGTACAGCTCGTAGGCGCGGACGTCCTCCTCGGTCAGCGGGGGCGGGGCCAGGCTGCGGGGCCAGAGCCTGCGCGCCCAGACCACGTTGGTCTCGGCCACGTACAAGGTGGCCTCGGCCTGCAGGTACAGCCAGGCGATCAGGCCCAGCACCACGCCGATGGTCGACCCGTAGAGCGACCGGCTGTGGGCCAGCTGGTGGGTGACGTAGTAGCCTCCGGCCAGCTGCAGGATCTGCCACACGATCCCGCCCAGGACGGCCCCGAGCCGCAGCTCCCGCCAGGTGATGGTCCGGGCCGTGCCCAGCCGGAAGGCCAGCCAGAACACCCCGATGTTGAAGGTCAGGGTCACCGCGGTCACCACGGCCTTGAGCGCGAACCCGGGCAGGACCGTGGCCGTGCTGACGAAGCCGGACGCCACCGAGGTCGCGATCTCCCCCACCCCCACGACGAGGATCAGCCCGAAGCTGCGCAGCCAGGACCAGGGGAAGCCGGGCCGGTTCTCCCGCGGCACCTCCCACACCGAGTTGAGCGCGTTCTGGATCGCGTTGGCCACGCCCCGGGTGCCGAGCACGGTCAAGATCACGCCGAACACCAGCGCGACCCCGGTCTCGTGGAACGACTTGATGCTGTTGGTCAGCAGCGTGGCGAAGCCCGGGTAGTCGGTGAGGGCCCACTGGATGACCTGGTCCTGCAGGTGCTGATGGTCGCGGAGCACGATGCTGAGCGCGGTGAACAGGATCAGCAGCAGCGGGAACAGCGACACGAACGCGTAGTAGGCGATGAGCGCGGCCAGGTTGCCGGCCTGGTCATCGCTGAACTTCTTCCACACGCCGACCACGAACGACAATCCGGGCAGCCGCTGCTGGCTCCGGTCGACGAACCTGATCGCCTTCTCTGCCGGGTTCATTGACCGGAC
>DASXJM010000012.1:0-3434 GCA_036497405.1 Streptosporangiaceae bacterium
TGAACTCGACGCCCTTGAGCCCCTCTTCGATCATTCGATTAACGGCATTAACGCCACCGCCGCCGATTCCGACGACCTTGATGACCGCCAGGTAGTTCTGCGGTGCTGCCACGAGGAGGGTACCTTTCCGCTCGTCAATAACTCATCGTCGGACGCTAATTCCGGCCGATCAACCTTAGGTTTCACCTTCAGGTTGAGATTTAGAGTTTTGTCCGCCCGGCAATTGCTAGGGACAGTAGGGTTGCAGGTCACCAGGGTCAACTAACCACGCGGGAGCATCCGCGGCGTGTCGTGCACGGATGCCTCCAGCCTGGCCGGGGCGGTCCCGATCGGGTAACCGGACCGGAAATCACCGTGTTACCGCGGTTCCGGGCGCGCTGACGTCGTAATAGCGCGCGTGGGTGCGCATCAGAATAACGAGCTCGGCTGCTTTCTGCTTGGCCTGGCCGGTACCGCCCCACTCGATGGTGACCCCGTTCGACAGCCCCAGCTTGACGCTCTGGGCGCTCGGGGCTGCCACCGCCGCCACCGACTTGGCCAGCGACTCGGGCAGTTGGTGCAGCACGGTGACCGTGGCCGCCACCCCCGGGTTCCCGCGCAGTGCGTCCGGAGCCACCGTGGCCTGGAACACCGGCATGCCCTTGGGCTGGGTCGTGACCGACCGGACCACCACCCCGGACTGGTCAATCAGGTCGAACTGCGAGGTGCCCTGAACCCGCACGGCCAGGGCCGGGGTGCGCTCCTGGACCGTGATGACGATGCGGTCCGGCCAGGATTTGGTCACGGTGGCCGACTTGATCTGCGTGATGCCCTCCACCCGGCGGGCCACGGCCTGGGTGTCGACCCGGATCATGGGCAGCTTGGGCGAGATGCCCGCCGCCGTCCGGACCTGGCTGGCGGGCACCAGGTGGGTGCCGTGGACCACGATCGAGCGCACCACCAGCAGCTTGGACCCGAGCAGGGCCCAGCCGATGCCGACGACCAGGCCGACCACCGCCACCGCGATGAACGCGGTGCGCCACGGGCTGTGCGCCCGGGCCAGCGACTCCGCCGGCGGGCGCCCGGCTTCCGAACGTCCCGGCTCGGGTCGTTCGGTCTCCGCCGCTGGTCCCGGGCCGGTCATGCGTCCGGGCCACCCCGGGCGCGCAACGCCGCGACGATGGCCGAACCGAGCGTGGTCACGTCCCCGGCGCCCATGGTCAGCACCAGGTCACCCGGCTTGGCCAGGTCGGCGATGACAGCCGGGACCGCGGTCAGCGGCCCGGGCTGGAAGTGGGCCCGGCCGTCCGGCACGGCCGCCGTCACCAGCTGGCCGGTCACCCCCGGCTCGGGGTCCTCGCGGGCCGCGTAGATGTCCAGCACCACCACCTCGTCGGCCCGGCTCAGGGCGGCGCCCAGCTCGGCGGCGAAGATCCGGGTCCGGCTGAACAGGTGCGGCTGGAACACCGCGATGACCCGGCCCCCGTCGGCCAGGTCCCGGGCCGCGGCCAGGTCGGCCGCGACCTCGGTCGGGTGGTGGGCGTAGCTGTCCAGGACCCGCACGCCGTCGGCCTCGCCTTTGGGCTCCATCCGGCGCTGCGCCCCGAGGTAGGCGGCCAGGGCCGCCGCCGCCCGTGGGCCCTCGATCCCCAGTTCAGCGGCGGCCGCGATGGCCGCGGCCGCGTTGAGCACGTTGTGCCGGCCGGGGACCGCGATCGTGACCGGGCTGCTCCAGGACCCGGACGGTCCGCCCGCCGAGGTCAGCACGAAGGTGGCGCCCATGCCGCGCGGGGTGATGTCGGTGGCCCGGTAGTCGGCGTCGGCCGCCTCGCCGTAGGTGCGGACCCGCAGGTCCTGCTCCCGGGTCCGGTCCCGGGTCTCGTCGGCCAGGGCCCGCGCGCCCGCATCGTCGGCGCAGGTGACCAGGGCGCCGCCGGGCGTGATCCGGCGTGTGAACGCCGCGAAGGCGGCCCGGATCTCGTCCAGGCCGGAGTAGTTGTCCAGGTGGTCGGCCTCAACGTTGGTGACCACGGCCACGTACGGCGACAGCATGAGGAACGACCCGTCGCTCTCATCGGCCTCGACCACCAGGTCCGGCCCGGTCCCGTCCTCGGCACCCCGGCCGGTCTCGGCCAGCACGCCACCGATCACGTAGCCCGGCTCGGCTCCGCACTCGCGCAGGATCGTGGTCAGCATCGAAGTGGTGGTGGTCTTGCCGTGGGTACCGGCGATGGCGGTCGCCCGGCGGCCCATCATGATAGAGGCCAGCGCGGCCGCCCGCGGTAGCACGCGCAGGTTCCGGTCCCGGGCCGCGGCCAGCTCAGGATTGCTGGGGCGGATCGCGCTGGACACCACCACGGTGTCGGCCTGCCCCAGGTGGGACGGGTCGTGGCCGGTGTGCACGTCCGCGCCGAGCGCGGCCAGCTCGGCCAGCACGTGGGCCGAGCCAGCGTCGCTGCCGGACACCGGAACGCCCCGGGCCAGCATGACCCGCGCGACCCCGGACATGCCCGCGCCGCCGATGCCGATGAAGTGGACGCGGCCGAGCTGGTCCACCGGCACGGTGTCAACCGCGGTCACCAGGGCCATGACATCCTCCTGTGCTTCATTGTGCCGGGTGACGCAGAACAGGCCAGCCGCCACGCCGAGGCAGCCCCGATCAAGCCGGGGCCGCCCCCACAAGGCGGACTGGCCAGATACTAAGTGCAGGTCAGCGGTGCCGGCCGTGCCGAGGCTGACCCCGCCGGGGCCCACCCCGGCGCGACTCGGACTGCGGCTGCGGCTCAGCCTCGGGCCAGGGCGGCCCGGCATTCTGCGCTGTCTCATAGGCCTCTGGAGCCGGGGCCGGGGCCGGGGGCCGCACCGGGCCGGCGGTGCGCGGCGGCCCCACTGGCTGCGGCGCGGCCGGGGCGGTGCTGCCGAAGGCTTCCGCCTGCCGCCGCGAGCGGGGCTCGAACCAGCGCTCCCCGTCGGCCGCGGACGACGGCGGGCCGCCCACGGCGGGCGGCGGACCGGCCGGAGCCGGTGGCAGACCGGCCGGGGCCGACGGCAGACCGGCCGGACGCGGCTGATGGCCGGAGTCCGGACGGACACCCGGCGGAGGCGGCCCGGCTGAGTTCGGGCGGACACCCGGCGGGGGCTGGCGGTCCGGCGGGGGCTGACGGTCCGGACGCCGGCCAGGCAGGGGCTGTCCTTCCGGCGTGGGCTCAAAGCGGGGGGTGCCCTGGGCGCCGGGCGTGACCCGGACCCCGGGGGCGGGCTGCTCGGGGGTGGGCTGGAACCCACGGGCCGGGCCGCGCGGGCCGTCGCCACCGGGCGCCGCGGCGGCTTCGTTGGCCGCGCGGACCACGTTGATGACCGCGGCGGCCAGCGCCCGGTCGGCGTCCTTGCGGCCGAGCGCGGCCGCGGCCTCGGACATGTTGGCCACCCGGTCGATGTCCAGCAGCACCGGCAGC
>DASXJM010000013.1:0-19793 GCA_036497405.1 Streptosporangiaceae bacterium
GCTATCTGGAAGGTGAACAGGCCCAGGAACAGGGGGGCTTCGGCGAACCGGCGGGACACCGAGCGTTCCACCCCCACCGCCTCGCTGATCGCGTAGCTGCTGGACAGCGGGACCACGGCGCCGGCCAGTGCGCTCGCCCCCAGCAGGCCGAACGCGAACAGCAGCTCGGCCCCGTTCCCGGCCACCGGCCGGAGCGCCTCGGCCGCTTCTTTGGCCGAGCTGAGCGGCCCCCGGCCGCCGATCGTGGCCCCGGTGGCGATGATGATCGTGATGCTGATGATGCAGGCGAACAGCGCCCCGGAGATCGCATCCAGCCGCGCGTTGCGGTAGTTGGCCGGTCCGGCGCCCCGGTCGACCACGCCGGCCGCCGCATACAGCTGCATATAGGGGCTGACTGTGGTGCCGATCAGGGCCACCCCCAGCAGCAGGTAGCTCTTGGACAGCAGGAAGTGCGGGATGACCAGGTTGGTACCGACCGTGGCCCAGTCGGGGTGGCCCAGGATGGCGGCCGCCGGGTAGGCGAAGAACGCCAGCGACAAGATCAGGAAGATGCGTTCGGCGTACCGGTAGGAGCCGAACAGCACCAGCCCCCAGATCAGGATCGCGGCGGGCGGGATGACCCAGTACCGGCTGACGCCGAGCAGCTCGAACGCCGCCCCGATCCCGGCGAACTCGCTGACCACCAGGCCCGTGTTGGCCAGCAGGACGCAGAACAGGGCCACTCCGGTCAGCCGCAGGCTGAACTGCTCCCGGATCAGGGCGCCGATGCCCTTGCCGGTGAAGATGCCGAGCCGGATGGCCATCTCCTGCACGATGACCAGCGCGATCGTCACCAGCAGCATGAAGAACAGCGTCCGGTACACGAACTGCGAGCCCGCGCTGGAGTAGGTGGCGATGCCGGCCGCGTCGTTGCCGGCGTTGGCCGCCACCAGTCCCGGCCCGGCCACGGCCAGGTAGGCCAGGGTCCGGTGCCCGCCCGGGACCCGGCGGATGACCTGGCCGGCCCAGTGCCGCAGCGCCGACCCGGGGCCGTGATCGCCGGCCCGGGGCGGGGCCGCCGTCTCGGTGACCACCTCGTGTTCCGGCGTCACCACGGCCTCGTCCGGCCGGGCCGCCCCGGCCGCCGCGGCCGGCCGGGCCGCCGCTGCTTCGTCCGGGCGGGTCACTGGAGCAGCCTCGGGAAGTGCAGCCGCCCGCGTTCGGGCAGCAGGGCGTCGAGCACGTCGTCGGCCAGGATGCGGCCCAGCGGGCGGCCGTCCTCGCTGACCACCAGCAGCGAGGAGTGCCGGGTGCGGATCAGCTGGTCGGCCACGTCGGCCACGGACGCGTCCGGTGGTACGGTCAGCGGCTCAGGCGCCCCGTCCGCGGCCAGCACGTCGCTGACCATCACCTCGTCGGCGTGGGTGACCAGGTCGAACAGGGGCAGGTCGGCCAGCAGCTCGCCGTCGGCGGAGCAGATCACCACCGCGTCGATCTCTTCCCGGTGCCCGGCCAGGTCGGCCACGGCCCGCTTGACCTCACCGATCGTGCTGTCCGGGCGGGCCTGGACCAGGGTCGTGGTCATGAACCCGCCCGCCTCGCGCTCGGGGTAGCTGAGCAGCGCCGACAGCTCGCCGGCCTGGGCCGGGTCCATGTAGCGCAGGATCTTGTCGCGCTCGTCGTTGGACAGGTCGCGCAGCGCGTCGACGGCCTCGTCCGGCTCCATCGCCGCGATCAGGGCCGCGGCCCGCTCCGGGCGGGCCTCCCGCAGCAGGGCCTCCAGCTCGTCCGGGTCCATCTCCTCCAGCGCGTCGGCGGCGGTGTCGTTCTCCAGCCGCGACAGCAGGTCCTGCCGGGCCGGGCGGCCCAGGTCCTCCAGCAGGTCAGCCAGGTCGGCCGGGGCCAGCCGCCGCAGCTGCTCATCGCTGGTGCTCAGCTGCACGGCCGGGGGAGTGGTGGTCAGCTCGTCGGAGAACGGGGCCACCGCGTCCCAGTCGATGACCCGTTCGGGGGTGGGCCGGCCGCGATACCGCTTCGGGCCCAGCCGGCGCAGCAGCGTGTTCAGGCTGACGTCCAGCCCGACCAGCAGGAACTGCTCGGCCACCGGGGCCAGGTACAGGTCCGCGGCCCGGATGACCTGGCGGCCGTCCAGGTCCACCACCTGGTGGTCCAGCATGTCCTTGGCCAGCAGCACCTCGCCGGGCCGCCGGGTGAACTCGCGCAGGTCGAGCCGGGCCGTGCGCAGGTAGACCGACTGGTGGGCGATGTTCTCGACCACGTCGATGGGCAGGTAGGTGTTCCGGGACCCGACCCGGACCAGCAGGCCGGTCAGCGGCGGGTACTGGTCCTGGCCGTGTATCCGGGCCACCAGGTCGACGAGCTTGCCGACCCGCTGGCCGCGCTGGTTGAACACGGGCGCGCCGGCCAGGCTGGCCACGCTGACGATGGCCTGCTGGACCGCCCGGCGGGTGGTCAGACGGGAATTACGGCGGCGCAGGGCGTCGGCGGCGGGCGCCATCAGCCGGCGCGGTGACGGAGTTACCATCGCGGGCTCCACAGCAGGGGACACCCGCGCGCAGATCAGGCCAGCGAGCTACCTGGCCAGGCGGTGGGTGCCGAAACAATAAGGACGGAGACCGTGGGCGTTGAACTGGTCAACGCCTGACTAGGAGGTTGGCTTGACATGGCCACCACCTCCTGCCCGTTGCCTCGTACCCGGGGCTGACTGCCCTCAGGGATTGTACGGCATGGCGTGGGCCACAATAGTGGTCGGGCCGCCGGGCCCCGCCAGCGTGCGACACGGAACCGTGTGGTACCAAACGATGACGGAGCGGAAGGAGGCGGTCACCGCGATGGCATCCAGGCAGGTGTTTACGTCACGGCTGCGGGGCCGCCCCCTGCTGGACGACGAAGAGACGGCGATCGGGCGGATCCGGGACGTGGTCATCCTGCCCGCGGCCCAGGGCCTGGCCCCCCGGGCGCTGGGGCTGGTGGTCACGCTGCAGCGGCGCCGCATCTTCGTCAACTTCGGCCGCATCTCGGAGATCTCGGTGGACGGTGCGCACCTGCGCGGGGGCGCCGTCGATCTGGGCCGGTTCACCGGCCGGGCCGGCGAGATCCTGGCCTCCGACCTGACCGGCAAACCGGTCGACGGCGGCACCGTGGTCGACGTGTCCATCGCCCCGGCCGAGGGCCGGCGGGACGGCTGGGACGTGTCCTCGCTGGCCATCCGGGGCCGCGGCCTGCGGCTCCGGTCGACCCAGATCGTGCCCTGGGAGAAGTTCCCCGAGCTGTTCAAGGCCGGCTCGCTGGCCGAGCAGCTGGTGGGCCTGCGCGAGATGCACCCGACCGACCTGGCCAGCGCGGTCGAGGGCATGACCCCGGACCGGCGGATCCAGATCGCGGCCGCGCTCGAGGACGACGAGCTGGCCGACGTGCTGGAGGAGATGCCGGAGCAGGATCAGATCCGGCTGCTGGCCAGCCTGAATCCGGAACGCACCGCCGACGTCGTCGAGGAGATGGAGCCGGACGACGCCGCCGACCTGCTGGCCGAGATGGCGCCCGACCAGCGGGAGCGGCTGCTGGCGGCGATGGAACCGGCTCAGGCCGCGGACCTTCGGCGGCTGCTCCGGTACGGGAGCCGGACCGCGGGTGGCCTGATGACCTCGCAGCCGCTGATCGTCACCCCCGACGTGTCGGTGGCCGAGATGCTGGCCCGGGTCCGGGAACCGGACACCCGGGCCACGGCCGCGGCCCAGATCTTCGTGTGCGGGCCCCCGACCACCACCCCGACCGGGCGCTTCGTGGGCACGATCGGGTTCCAGCGGCTGCTCCGGCGGCCGCCGTCCATGCTGGCCGGCGACTGCGTGCAGGCCACCACCTTCGTCCGGCCGGAACTGCCGGAACGGGAGCTGGCGGCCCGGCTCGCGGCCTACAACCTGATCAGCGTGGCCGTGTGCGACGAGGCGGGCCGGCTGCTGGGCGCGGTCACGGTGGACGATGTCCTCGACCATCTGCTGCCCGCGGACTGGCGCAGGACGGGAGGCTGACCATGACGCGCTGGCGGGAATCGCTTCTGAACCGGCTCGGCGAGGCTCCGGATCTGTCCGTGCCCCGGGGCGGGGCCCGGATGGGCCCGCGCTACGACGCGGACGCCTTCGGCCGGTTCGCCGAGGCGCTGGCCCGGTTCCTGGGCACCGGCCGGTTCCTGGTCGCCCAGACCGTCCTGGTGATCGGCTGGATCGTCCTCAACACCCTCGGCATCATCCACCACTGGGACCCTTACCCGTTCATCCTGCTCAACCTGGCCTTTTCCACCCAGGCGGCCTACGCGGCCCCGCTGATCCTGCTGGCCCAGAACCGTCAGGACGACCGGGACCGGGCCAACATCGAGCGCGACCGTGAGGTGGCGGCCCGGACCCAGGCCGACACCGAGTTCCTGGCCCGTGAACTGGCCGCGGTCCGGCTGGCCCTGTCCGACGTGGTGACCCACCAGGACCTGGACGAATCGCTGGACCGGCTGGCCAAGCTGGTCACCGACCAGCAGACGGCGGCCAGGGACAACCACACGAAGGAAACGCCATGAACGCCGAGCAGGACCGGGTCCGGCAGTTCGGCGGACTGGAGGACGGGCTCCGGCAGGCCAGCGACTGGTACCTGTGGGGCCCGTACGTCAGCGAGCGCCAGTGGGGCACGGTCCGCGAGGACTACAGCGAGGACGGGGACGCCTGGGACTACTTCCCGCACGATCAGGCCCGGTCCCGGGCCTACCGGTGGGGCGAGGACGGGCTGGCCGGGTTCAGCGACATCGAGCAGCGGCTGTGCCTGGGCCTGGCCCTGTGGAACGGGCAGGACGCGATCCTCAAGGAACGCCCGTTCGGCCTGACCGGACCGCAGGGCAACCACGGTGAGGACGTCAAGGAGTACTGGTGGTACCTGGACGCCGTGCCCAGCCACGCCTGGAACCGGTGGCGTTACCACTATCCGCAGCGGGCGTTCCCGTACGAGGACCTGGTCGAGACCAACGGCGGGCGGAACCGGTACCAGCCCGAGTACGAACTGCTCGACACGGGCGCGTTCGACGATGACCGGTACTGGATCGTGGACGTCAGCTACGCCAAGGCCGATCCCACCGACCTGCTGATGACGGTCCAGGTTCGCAACGCCGGGCCGGAGCAGGCCACCGTGCACGTGCTGCCGACCGCGTGGTTCCGCAACACCTGGTCCTGGGATGCGGGCGCGCCCAGGCCGATCATGGCCGCCCGCCCGGGGGCTGGCCCGCCCGCCATCGACGTGCCCCACCCCTTTCTGGGTGACCTGGAGCTGATTGCGGCCGAAGGCCCGGACGGCACCGCGCCCGCCGTGCTGTTCTGCGAGAACGAGACCAACCTGGCCCGGCTGTACGGGGCCACCCCGACCACGGCCTACCCCAAGGACGGCATCAACGACCACGTCGTGGCGGGCGCGGCCACGGTCAGCCCGGAGCAGCGCGGCACCAAGTGCTCGTTCTGGTACCAGCTCACGGTCCCGGCCGGCGGCACCGCTGAGCTGCGCCTCCGCCTGCGCCCGAAGCAGCCGGAGCAGACCACCCCGGCCGGCGACCCGCTCGGGGACGAGTTCATCCAGACCAACCGGCTGCGCCAGGTGGAAGCCGATCAGTTCTACGCCGACCTCACGCCCTCCGGCGCCCCGGCCGACGCGGCCCAGGTCATGCGCCAGGCCTTCGCGGGCCTGCTCTGGTGCAAGCAGTTCTACCACTTCGACGTCGCCCGCTGGCTGGACGGGGACCCGACCCAGCCGACGCCGCCGCCCGGCCGCCGGCTCGGCCGCAACACCCGCTGGGGCAACTTCGACGCCTTCGACATCATGTCCATGCCGGACAAGTGGGAGTACCCCTGGTTCGCCGCCTGGGACCTGGGCTTCCACTGTGTGGCCCTGGCCCACATCGACCCGGCCTTCGCCAAGTACCAGCTGATCCTGCTGTGCCGGGAGTGGTTCCAGAACCCCAGCGGCGCGCTGCCCGCCTACGAGTGGGACTTCGGCGACGTCAACCCGCCGGTCCAGGCCTGGGCCGCGCTCCAGGTGTTCGCCCTCGACGGCGGGCGCGACCTGGACTTCCTCTCCCGGATGTTCGACAAGCTGCTGATCAACTTCACCTGGTGGGTGAACCGCGAAGACCTCAATGGCAACAACGTGTTCGAGGGCGGCTTCCTGGGCCTGGACAACATCGGCCCGATCGACCGCTCGCACCTGCCGGTCGGCGGCACCCTGGAACAGTCCGACGCCACCGGGTGGATGGGCTTCTACGCGCTCAGCATGGCCGGGATGGCCTCGATCCTCGGCCGCAGCGGGCGCCGGCCCAGCGACGACATCACCTTGAAGTTCCTGGAGCACTTCGCGGCCATCGCGGCCGCGATCAACAGCCAGGGCCTGTGGGACGACGGCGACGGCCTGTACTACGACAAGCTGCTCACCCGGGACGGCTCCGCGATCCCGGTCAAGACCCGGTCCATGGTCGGGGTCATCCCGATCCTGGGCGCGGCCGTGGTCGACCAGGGCCTGATCGACCAGTCGCTGCGGCTGGGCAAGCAGTTCGCCGACTTCCTGCGCCGCGTGGACGAGGGCGCGATGTCGGGCGGCCCGAGCCAGCTGGAGGAGCAGGGCCTGCTGCGCGGCGAGCCGGGCGACCGGCGGCTGCTGCTCACCCTGGCCAGCGTGGACCAGCTGAAAAAGATATGCCGGTGCCTGTTCGACGAGGCTGAGTTCCTGTCCCCGTACGGGCTGCGGGCGCTGTCGGCCTACCACCGCGACCACCCCTACGTGCTCGACGTGGAGGGGCAGCGGTCGACCATCGACTACGAACCGGCCGAGTCGACCACGGCCATGTTCGGCGGCAACTCCAACTGGCGGGGGCCGATCTGGTTCCCGCTCAATTACCTGATCGTCGGCGTGCTGGAGAGCTACCACCATTTCTTCGGCGACGAGCTGACCGTCGAATACCCGGTCGGCTCCGGGCAGCGGCTCAACTTCGAACAGATCACCTGTGACCTGCGCGACCGGCTCATCTCCATCTTCCTGACCGGCCCGGACGGGCGGCGGCCCTGCTTCGGCGGGGTGGACAAGCTGCAGCAAGACCCGGCCTGGAAGGACAACCTGGTCTTCAGCGAGTACTTCCACGGCGACAACGCGGCCGGCCTCGGGGCCTCGCACCAGACCGGCTGGACCGGCGTGGTCGCCGACCTGATCCGCCGCCGCTGGGGCACCGTGCCCTCGCTGGCCGACGTCATGGCCGAGGTCGGCCTGCTCCCCGCCTCACCTAGTTCACCCCCCGCGACCCAGGAGGACCCGTGACCACCGGCCTGCCCGGAGCCCCCTATCCGCTCGGCGCCACCATCACCCCCCGCGGCACCAACTTCGCCGTCGCCTCCGACGTCGCCGCGGGCATGACCCTGTGCCTGTTCGACTCGTCCGGCCGCGAGACCCAGGTCCCCATGCTGGACTTCGACGCCGGGGTCTGGCACACGCTGGTCCCCGGCGTCGGCGCGGGCCAGGCCTACGGCTTCCGGGCCGCGGGCCCGTACGATCCGGCCCAGGGCATCCGCTGCAACCCGGCCAAGCTGCTGCTCGACCCGTACGCGCGGGCGGTGGCCGGCTCCGTGGCCGACAACCCGGACGTGCTCGGGTACGTGGGCGGCAACGCCGACACCCCCAGCGACGCCGACTCGGCTCCGGACGTGCCGCGCAGCCTGGTGGTCGACCCGGCCTACGGCTGGCGGGAGCACGAGCCGATCCGCCGCCCCTACGCCGACACCGTGATCTACGAGGTCCACGTCAAGGGCTTCACCCATCAGCACCCGGACATCCCGCCCGCGCTGCGCGGCACCTACGCGGGCCTGGCCCACGAAGCCGCGATCAGCCACCTGACCCAGCTGGGCGTGACCGCGGTCGAGCTGCTGCCGGTGCACGAGTTCGTGCCCGAGGGCTTCCTGACCGGCCGCGGCCTGACCAACTACTGGGGCTACAACACGATCGGGTTCTTCGCCCCCAGCCAGAAGTACTCGGCCGAGGTCCGGGCCGGCCGCCCTGGCCACCAGGTCGTGGAGTTCAAGGCCATGGTCGGTTCGCTGCACGCGGCCGGGCTCGAGGTCATCCTGGACGTGGTGTTCAATCACACCGCCGAAGGCAGTGAACTGGGGCCCACGCTCTGCTTCCGGGGTCTGGACAACCCGGCCTACTACCGTCTCGACGACGGGGACCCCCGGCACTACTTCGACACCACCGGCACCGGCAACTCGCTCAACGCGGGCCAGCCGCGCACCCTCCAGCTGATCATGGACTCGCTGCGCTACTGGCTGACCGAGATGCACGTGGACGGGTTCCGGTTCGACCTGGCCGCCACCCTGGCCCGCCAGGACGGCGGCTTCGACGCTGCGTCCGCGTTCTTCGACCTGGTGTCCCAGGACCCGGTGGTGTCCCGGGCCAAGCTGATCGCCGAGCCCTGGGACGTGGGCCAGATGGACAGCTACGACCTGGGCCGGTTCCCGCCCCTGTGGAGCGAGTGGAACGGGAAGTACCGGGACTCGATGCGCGACTTCTGGCGCAGCCACCCGGTCGGCCTGGGCGAGTTCGCGACCCGATTCGCCGGGTCGTCCGACCTGTACGGGGGGAGCCGGCGGCGGCCGACCGCCTCGGTCAACCTGATCACCGTGCACGACGGCTTCACCCTGCGCGACCTGGTCTCCTACAACGACAAGCACAACGAGGCCAACGGCGAGAACAACCGCGACGGCTCGACCGACAACCGCTCCTGGAACTGCGGAACCGAGGGCCCCAGCACCGACCCCGGCGTGCTCGCGTTGCGGGCCCGCCAGTCCCGGGCCCTGCTGACCACGCTGCTGCTGTCGGCCGGGGTGCCCATGCTGCTCGGCGGCGACGAGCTGGGCCGGACCCAGCAGGGCAACAACAACGCCTACTGCCAGGACAACGAGATCTCCTGGTTCGACTGGGCTCACGCCGACGCCGACCTGCTGGCCTTCACCCGCCAGCTGATCGCGCTGCGCGGCCAGCATCCGGTGTTCCGCCGCCGCCGGTTCCTGACCGGCGCCGACGCCCACGAGCTGGGCTGGTTCATCCCGTCCGGGACGGCCATGACCGACGCCGACTGGAAGGACGACAGCGCCCTGGCCCTGGCCGTCTACCTGGACGGCTCGGACAGCCCGGACCGGGCCGCCGACGGCACCGAGCTGCTCGACGACGACTTCCTGGTCCTGATCAACGCCTGGTGGGAGCTGCTCGACTTCACCCTGCCGGTCACCCGCGGGCTGGCCGACGGCCGCACCTGGCAGCTGGAGGTCAACACGTTCGAGGGCGCCAGCCCGGCCCCGGTCCGGCCCCTGGCAGCCGGGGACATCTACACGGTCAGCCCGCGATCGATTGTTGTCCTGCGCGCACCACGCCCGTAACCTCAGCCTCTGGCGCACCGCCCCCTTGGGCTGTATTGTCCCAGCTAGACCCGCTATGGCCAGTTGGAGACAACACGTCTGCAAAGGCGGGGGCTCATGCCGACCACTCTCCGTACGTTCGGGCGCCGGGCGGGCGTGCTGCTGGCCAGCGTGATGGCCTGCGCCCTCCTGGCCGGGCCGCTGTCGGTGATCTTCCCGCAGGCGGCCGACGCGGCCACCGTGGCCGACAGCTTCGACCGGGCCAACGGCGGGCTCGGGTCCAACTGGACCACGGTCGCGGGCACCGCCGCCCCCCAGATCTCCGGCAACACCCTCCACGCGGGCACGGCCAGTTCGCTGAACAGCGCCTACTGGAGCGCGAGCACCTTCGGCGCCGACCAGTTCGCCCAGGGCACCCTGCCCGGCAGTTCCGGCGGCAACTACGGTCCCGGCCTGGCCGTGCGGCTGAGCAGCAGCAAGGGCTACATCCTGTGGTACGGCAACGGGACCAGCACGGTGTCGCTGTGGCGGATGGACAGCGCCTCCAGCTGGACCCAGCTCAAGGCCAGCGGCACCCTGAAGATCACCGCCGCCACCGACGTGTGGAAGATCCAGGTCGTGGGGTCCACCATCACCGGGTACCAGAACGGGACCCAGGTCGTCCAGACCACCGACACCAAGATCACCTCGGGCAGCCCGGGGGTGTGGCTCTACTACGCGGCCAACCAGATCGACAACTGGTCCGGCGGGGACGCCAGCGCCGCGCCCACCACCTACAGCGTCGGTGGCAGCGCCAGCGGCCTGGCCAGCGGCAGCGCGGTCGTGCTGCAGAACAACGGCGGCAACGACCTCAGCGTCACCGCCAGCGGGGCGTTCACGTTCAGCACCGCGCTGGCCGCCGGCGCCGCTTACAACGTGACGGTCAAGACCAACCCCACCGGCCAGACCTGCACGGTGGCGGGTGGCACCGGCACGGTCGGCGCGGCCAACGTGACCACCGTGGCCGTCACCTGCGCCGCCAACCCGGCCTACACGGTCGGCGGCAGCGTGAGCGGCCTGGCCAGCGGGGCCACGGTCGTGCTGCAGAACAACGGCGGCGGCAACCTCAGCGTCACCGCCAACGGCACGTTCACGTTCAGCACCGCGCTGGCCCCCGGCGCGGCCTACCGCGTCACGGTGGCCAGCAACCCGCCCGGCCAGACCTGCGCCGTGGCCAACGGCACCGGCACGATCGGCGCCGCCAACGTGACCAGCGTGGCCGTCACCTGCACCACCACTCCCACCAGCTTCACGGTTGGCGGCACCGTGAGCGGTCTGGCCAGCGGGGCCACGGCCGTGCTGGAGGACCACGGCGGCAATGATCTCAGCGTCACCGCCAACGGGAGCTTCACGTTCAGCACCGCCCTGACCACCGGGGCCGCCTACAACGTCACCGTCACCACCAATCCCACCGGCCAGACCTGCACGGTGGCGGGTGGCACCGGCACGGTCGGCTCGGCCAACGTCACCAGCGTCGCCGTCACCTGCGCCACCATCGGCGGAGGTGGCGGTGGCACCGGCGGGACCACGGTGGCCGACAGCTTCGACCGGGCCAACGGCGGCCTCGGGGCCAACTGGACCACGGTCGCGGGCACCAAGGCCCCGCAGATCTCCGGCAACACCGTCCACGCCGGGACGGCCAGCGCCCTGAACAGCGCCTACTGGAGCGCCAGCACCTTCGGCGGCAACCAGTTCGCCCAGGGCACCCTGCCCGGCAGCTCCGGCAGCAACCTGGGTCCCGGGCTCGCCGTCCGGCTCAGCAGCAGCAAGGGTTACTTCCTCTGGTACGGCAACTCCACCAGCACGGTGTCGCTGTGGCGGATGGACAGCGCCTCCAGCTGGACCCAGCTCAGCTCCAGCAGCACCCTCACCATCACCCCCGCCTCGGACGTGTGGAAGATCCAGGTCGTGGGGTCCACCATCACCGGGTACCAGAACGGGACCCAGGTCGTCCAGGCCACCGACACCGGCATCACCACCGGCAGCCCCGGGGTCTGGCTCTACTACGCGGCCAACCAGATCGACAACTGGTCCGGCGGCGACGTGGCCACCACCCCCGGCCGCTACACCGTCGGCGGCAGCGTGAGCGGCCTGCCCAGCGGCAGCACGGTCGTGCTGCAGAACAACGGCGGCAACGACCTCAGCGTCACCGCCAGCGGCGCGTTCACGTTCAGCACCGCCCTGGCCACCGGCTCGGCCTACAACGTCACGGTCAAGACCAGCCCGCTCGGGCAGACCTGCACCGTGGCCAGCGGGACCGGCACGGTCGGCGCGGCCAACGTGACCAACGTCGCCGTCACCTGCGCCACCACCGGCGGCGGGGGCGGTGGCACCACCGGGCTCCAGGTCACCTACACCGGCACCGACGCCAGCGGCGTCCAGTCCTACGACACGTTCTCGTCCGAGGACGGCAACACCGACCAGGTCCTGCGGGTCCTGCCGCCGTCCAACCCGGCCGCCGGGGTCCAGCACAACTTCCTGTTCATGCTCCCGGTCGAGCCGGACCAGGGCACCAGCTTCGGCGACGCCATCGCCACCGCGGCCGCGGCCAACGCGCAGAACCAGTACAACCTGACCCTCATCGAGCCGTCGTTCCCGGCCGACCCGTGGTACGCCGACAACCCGGCCGACACCAGCATGAAGTACGAGTCGTTCATGACCACCCAGCTGGTGCCCTGGGTCAAGGCCAACCTGTCCATCACCGGCACCGAGCAGAGCTGGCTGATCGGTTTCTCCAAGTCCGGGATCGGCGGCCAGGACCTGCTGCTCAAGCACCCCGACCTGTTCTCGGTCGGCGCCTTCTGGGACTTCCCGGCCGCGATGACCTCCTACGCCGGCGCCGACCCCTACGGCACGGTCGGCGGCAACTCGGCCGCGGGCTACGGCACCAACGCCAACTTCCAGTCCAACTACCAGCTGTCCGCGTCGTTCCTGAACGCCCACAAGACGCCGTTCACCAGCGCCAACCGGATCTGGATCGGCGGTTACGCCGCGTTCCAGCAGGACATGGCCAGCTACAACAGCCTGCTCACCCAGGTCGGCATCCAGCACACCACCGAGACCCCCACCCCGACGTCGCACGCCTGGGACAGCGGCTGGGTCCCGCAGGCCCTGGCCGCCCTGGAACAGGACAGTATGGCCCTGGGCAGCTAGCCGGCGCGGGGTTACCGTGGGCCCCGGGAAGGAGCCGTGATGGACACCATGATGGCGCTGCGGGCTCACGTCCGCGGCGGACCCGAGCAGCTGGTCTACGAACCGGCCCCGGTGCCGTCGGCCGGACCGGGCCAGGTGCTCATCGCCGTGCACGCGGCGGCGATCACCTTTGCCGAGCTGACCTGGGATCTGGAGTGGACCACCCAGGACGGCCAGGACCGGACCCCGGTCATACCGTCCCATGAGGTGTCGGGCGTCGTGGCCGGGCTCGGCGCCGGCGTGACCGGCCTGGCCGCGGGCGATGAGGTGATCGGCCTGGTCGACTTCGACCGCGACGGGGCCGCCGCCGAGTACGTGGTCATGCCCGCCGCCACCCTGGCCGCCAAGCCACCGTCGCTGTCCCACGGGCAGGCGTCGACCCTGCCGCTGGCCGCGCTGACCGCCTGGCAGGCGCTGGTCGACCACGCCGCCCTGCAACCCGGCGAGCACGTGCTGGTCCAGGGCGGGGCGGGCGGCGTCGGCCTGTTCGCCGTCCAGCTGGCGGCGATCCTCGGCGGCCACGTCACCGCCACCGGCCGCCAGGCCCATGCCGGGCTGGTCGAAAGCCTCGGCGCCGACCGCTTCGTCAGCGTCGAGTCCGGGGCGCCCGCCGCGGGCGGGTTCGACGTGGTCATCGACACCGTCGGCGGCGCCGTGCTCGACCGCGCGTACGGCCTGCTGCGCCCGGGCGGGCGGCTGGTCACCCTGGGCGCGCCCCCGGATCAGGAGCAGGCCGCCCGCCACCAGATCCAGGCCATGTTCTTCATCGTCACGCCGGACGCGGCCGGCCTGGCCGAGCTGGCCAAGCTGGCCGGCCCGGGACGGCTGCGCGCGGTGATCAGCCAGACCTTCCCGCTGTCCGAGGGCCGGCAGGCCTTCGAAAGCGGCCAATCGTCCCGTCCGCCCGGCAAGACGGTCCTGGCCGTCAGATAACCAGAGCCAGAACCGCGACCTCACCAGCCGGAGCCGGTGAGGCCGCGGTGACCCGGACCCTTCAGTGCGCCACCGCGCGGGCCACCACGTTGACGATCCGGCCCGGGACCACGATGATCCGCTGCACGGCCAGCCCGTCCACCGCCCGCTCGAACCCCGCGTCCCCGGTGACCAGGTCGCGCACCGCGTCTTCGTCCGCGCCGGCCGGGACCTCGATGGTGAACCGGACCTTGCCGTTGACCTGGACCGGTAGCTCGACCGTGTCCTCGCACGTCCTGGCCGGGTCGGCCACCGGGAACGGCTCGTAGGCCAGCGTCTCCGGGTGCCCCAGCCGGGACCACAGCTCCTCGGCGATGTGCGGGGCCAGCGGCGCGGTCATCAGCACCAGCGGCTCGGCCAGCGCCCGGGGGAGCGCCCCCTCCCGCGCGGCCAGCCGGGCCGCGTGCGAGACCAGCTCCATCAGCCGGGCGATGGCCGTGTTGTAGTGCAGCGCCTCCACGTCGGCCCGGACCACGGTGATGGTCTGGTGCAGCCGCCGCTCGGTCTCCCCGTCCAGCGAACCGTCGCTGACCCGCGTCGCCCCGGTGGCCTCGTCGATGATGCCGCGCCACAGCCGTTGCAGGAACCGGTGCACGCCGATGATGTCGCCGGTCTGCCAGGGCCGGTCGGCGTCCAGCGGGCCGGTGGCCATCTCGTACAGCCGCAGCGTGTCGGCCCCGTAGGCGTCGTAGATGTCGTCCGGGCTGACGCTGTTCTTCAGGCTCTTGCCCATTTTCCCCGAACGCCGCTGCACCGGCTGCCCGCGGAACGTGTATCCGTCCGCCTCGTGCTCGACCTCGGCCGCGGCCACGTACATGCCGCGCTGGTCGGTGAACGAGTCGGCCAGGATGTAGCCCTGGTTGACCAGCCGCTGGAACGGCTCCCGGGTCGCCACCTGGCCCAGGTCGTACAGGACCTTGTGCCAGAACCGGGCGTAGAGCAGGTGCAGCACGCCGTGCTCGACCCCGCCCACGTACAGCCCGACCCCGCCGTCGCCGTCGAACCGGGGGCCCGCCTGGCCAGCACCGCGCGGCACCATCCAGTACCGGTCGATGTCCGGGTCGACGAACCGGTCCCCGTTGGCCGGGTCCAGGTAGCGCAGGTAGTACCAGCAGGACCCGGCCCACTGCGGCATGGTGTTCAGTTCCCGCCGGTAGGCCCGCGGGCCGTCGCCCAGGTCGAGGGTGACGTCGGCCCAGCCGCTGGCCCGGGCCAGCGGCGGCACCGGCTCGCTGTCCTCCCCGCCGGGGGCCGGACGAAAATCACTCATGTCCGGCAGCCGGACCGGCAGCTCGGACTCGGGCAGCGCGATCGGCCCGTGCTCGTCGTACACGATCGGGAACGGCTCGCCCCAGTAGCGCTGGCGGGAGAACTGCCAGTCCCGCAGCCGGTAGGTCCGGGCCTTCCGGCCGTGCCCGGTCTGCTCCAGCCAGCCGACCGCCCCGGCCACGTCGCCCAGCCGGGCCGGGTCCACGTCCGCCACCGGCAGGCCCATCACCGCCGCGAAGTCCGCGTCCCGCTGGTCGTGGGCGGGGACGGCCATGATCGCGCCGGTGCCGTAGCTGGCCAGCACGTAGTCGGCCACGTAGATCGGGATCGCCGCGCCGGTGGCCGGGTTGACCACCGAGCGCCCGGTGGCCACCCCGGTCTTGCCCGCGGCCGTGCCGGTCCGCTGCCGGTCGCTCAACCGGGACGCGGCCTCGGTGTAGGCGGCCACCGGCGCCTCGGCCGGGGTCCCGGCCACCAGCGCCGCCACCAGCGGGTGCTCCGGGGCCAGCACCAGGTAGGTGGCCCCGGTCAGCGTGTCGGGCCGGGTCGTGAACACCTCGATGATGCCCGGGCCGCCGGGCTCCGTATCGGGACCGGAGCCCGGCACCAGACCTTCAATATTGAATTGAACGAAGGCTCCGTCACTGGCTCCGATCCAGTTCCGCTGCCTCAGTTTGATCGACTCCGGCCAGTCCAGCGGATCCAGGTCGGCCAGCAACCGCTCGGCCAGCGCGGTGATGCGCAGCATCCACTGCGGCAGCGGCCGCCGGTACACCGGGTAGTTGCCGATGTCGCTGCGGCCGTCCGGGGTGACCTCCTCGTTGGCCAGCACCGTGCCCAGCCCGGGGCACCAGTTGACCAGCTCCTCGGCCAGGTAGGCCAGCCGGTAGCCGTCCACCAGCTCCCGCCGCCCGGGCTCGTCCCGCGCGGCCCAGGGCCGGCCGCCCGGTACCGGCCGCGCCCCGGATTCGAACTCGGCGATCAGCTCGGCGATGGGCCGGGCCCGCCCGGTCCGCTCGTCCACCCAGGCGTGGTAGAGCTGCAGGAAGATCCACTGGGTCCAGCGGTAGAAGGCCGGGTCGGTGGTGGCCACCTCCCGGCGCGGGTCGTGGCCCAGGCCCAGCCGCCGCAGCTGACGGCGCATGGCGGCCACGTTCAGCTCGGTGGTGACCTGCGGGTGCTGGCCGGTGTCGATCGCGTACTGCTCGGCGGGCAGCCCGAAGGCGTCGTAGCCCAGCGCGTGCAGCACCGACCGGCCGTTCATCCGCTGGTAGCGGGCCAGCACGTCGGTGCCGATGTAGCCGAGCGGGTGCCCCACGTGCAGCCCGGCCCCGCTCGGGTACGGGAACATGTCCAGCACGTAGAACGGCTCCCGGCCCGGCTCGAACCCGTCCGCCAGCGGGCCGGCCGGGTTCGGCGTGTAGAACGTGCCCTCGGCCGCCCAGCGCTCCTGCCAGCGACGTTCGATCGCGGCGGCCAGCCGCGGGCTGTACCGGAACGGCAGCTCGTCGCCGTCCGTGGTCTCCGCGGCCTGTTCGGTCACGACGGCCCGCTCTCGCCCCCGGTCCCCGTAAGGGTGGCCAGCAGGTCGTTGAGCCGGGTCACGAACGCGGCCGGGTCGTCGATCCGGGCCCCCAGGGTCAGCACCGCCTGGCTGTAGAGCACGTGCGCCCAGTCGCCCAGCTCCGGATCGTCCAGCCGGGAGTTGAGCCGTTCCACCAGCGGGTGCTGCGGGTTGATCTCCAGCACCGGCTGGCTCGGCACCCCCGAACCGCGCAGCCGCCGGGCCAGGTTCATCTCGATGTCCGGCTCGTTGGCCACGATGCAGGCGGGCGAGCTGGTCAGCCGGCTGGTCACCCGCACGTCGAACACCTCGTCGCCCAGCAGCTCCTTGAGCTTGCCGGTCAGCCCGGCGAATTCGGTCGTCGCCTTCTCGGCCGCCTGCTTCTCTGCCTCGTCCTCCAGCCCGCCCAGGTCGGCCAGGCCCTGGGCCACCGACTGCAGCCGCTGGCCGTCGAACTCGGGCAGGTTGGTCACCACCCAGCTGTCCACGGCCTCGCTGAGCAGCAGCACCTCGACGCCCTTGGACCGGAACGCCTCCAGGTGCGGGCTGCTGGCCGCGGCCGGGCCCGGGGCCAGCAGGTAGTAGATCTTGTCCTGGCCCTCCTTCATCCGGGCCGCGTACTCGGGCAGCGACACGCTGGGCTGCCCGGCCGAGGCGGTGGTGGTGAACCGGAGCAGCTTGGCGATCTCGTCCCGGTTGGCGAAGTCCTCGGCCACGCCTTCCTTCAGCACCTGGCCGAACAGCGACCAGAACGTGGCGTACTTCTCCGGCTCCTTGGTAGCCAGGTCGGCCAGCAGCTTGAGGATGCGCTTGACCGCGGTGGACCGGATGTGGCTGACCGCCCGGCTGCCCTGCAGCAGCTCGCGCGACACGTTCAGCGGCAGGTCGCCGGAGTCGATGACGCCGCGGATGAACCGCAGGTACTGCGGCATCAGCTGGCCGCCCGAGTCCTCCAGGATGAACACCCGCCGGACGTGCAGCTTGACCCCGCGCCCGGAGTCCGGGATCCACAGGTCATAGGGCGCGCTGCCCGGGATGAACAGCAGCAGCGTGTACTCGAAGGTGCCCTCGATCTTGCTGTGCAGCCAGGCCAGCGGGTCGCTGAAGTCGCCGCTGATGTGCTTGTAGAAGTCCTGGTACTCGGCGTCGGTGATCTCGCTCTTGGACCGCGTCCACAGCGCCGAAGCCTGGTTGACCGGCTCCTCGGTGCCCCCGTCCTCGGTATTCCCGAGATAGATGGGCAGGCTGATGTGGTCGGAGTACTTGCTGATGATCGCGCGCAGCCGGTACTCGTTCAGCAGGTCGTCTTCGTCCTCGCGCAGGTGCAGCTCGATGGTGGTGCCCCGCTCCGGCACCTCGGCCGCCTGCAGGGTGTAGGCGCCCCGGCCGTCGGATTCCCAGCGCACCCCGGCGGCGGCGTCGGCGCCGGCCCGGCGGGTGGTGAGCACGACCCGGTCGGCCACGATGAAGGCCGAGTAGAACCCCACCCCGAACTGGCCGATCAGCGAGGCGTCCTTGCTCTGGTCCCCGGTCAGCGAGTGCAGGAACTCCCGGGTCCCGGACTTGGCGATGGTGCCGATGTGCTCGATGACCTCGTCCCGGCTCATCCCGATGCCGTGGTCGGCGAGGGTGATGGTGCGGGCCTCGGGGTCGAAGGCGACCCGGATGTCGAGCGGTCCCTCCGCGGTCTCACCCTGGCCCATCAGCTCCAGCCGCAGCCGGTCGGTGGCGTCGGAACTGTTGGAGATCAGCTCCCGCAGGAAGATCTCCTTGTTGCTGTACAGCGAGTGGATCATCAGATCGAGGATCTGAACCACCTCGGCCTGGAAACTGTAGCTCTCCTGGTCCGCCTGGGCCGTCATCGTTTCGCTCTGCCTTCCGGGGATAGCGTGGGTGCCGGACCTAGTTTCTCAGTTCCTGAGGGTGGCACCATGGCCTATTCCGACGATCTGGCCGGCACTTCTGGCGGGCGGCCCGGTGACCGGCCCGGTGAACGGCCCGGTGAACGGCTGAGCGCCCTGCTGGCCGAGGGGCAGCTGATCACGGCCCCGGGCGTGTTCGACGGCATCTCGGCCCACCTGGTCCGGTCGATGGGCTTCCGGGCCGCCTACCTGACCGGGGCCGGCACCGCCGCGTCGGGATTCGGCCTGCCCGACATCGGCCTGGTCACCGGGTCCGAGATGGCCGAACGGGCCGCCATGATGGCCGACGCCGTCGGTGACCTCCCGCTGATCGCCGACGCCGACACCGGCTACGGCGCGCCCATCAACGTGGTCCGCACCGTGCGCGCCTACGAGAAGGCGGGCGTGGCCGCCATCCAGCTCGAGGACCAGACCTTCCCCAAGCGCTGCGGGCACCTCCCCGACAAGGAGGTCATCAGCCAGGCTGAGTTCTGCGCCAAGCTGGCCGCCGCCCTGGACACCCGGACCGACGCGCTGATGGTGG
The DNA here is from genome assembly GCA_036497405.1 of Streptosporangiaceae bacterium. GTDB lineage: Bacteria > Actinomycetota > Actinomycetes > Streptosporangiales > Streptosporangiaceae > Bog-532. The sequence goes on from DASXJM010000013.1 coordinate 18,901, forward strand.
CCCGCACCGACGCCCGGGCCGTGCTCGGACTGGACGCCGCCATCGAGCGGGCCAACGCCTACGCCCAGGCCGGCGCCGACATCATCTTCGTCGAAGCCCCCCGCACCGCCGCCGAGGTCGAGCGCGTGGCCAAGGAGGTCGACGCCCCTCTGCTCATCAACCTGGTCGTGGACGGCCTGACCCCCGACGGCGGCCCCGAGTACCTGCAGAACCTCGGCTACGCCATCGCCATCCGCCCCGTCGACCTGTTCGGCGCCGCCGCCCACGCCATGATCGACACCCTGGAGCAGCTCGGCGGCCACCGGCCCGGCGAAGTCGGCCGGAGCCCCCAGGCCCTGTTCAAACTGGTCGGCCTGGACGACTGGCAAGCCCTCGGCGACGCCTTCCAGCCCTAACCCGGCTCGGGCCCCCATCGCCGGCTGACCAGGTCAGGCCGGATCAGGCCAGGCCGAAGACCGCGGCTCGCTGCCATCGCTGGTCGCTGGCCTGGGTCCACAGCGACACCGCCCGGACCACGCCTTCGACCGGCAGCTGCGGCCGGACCGCCGCCGCGGCGGCCTGCAGCTCGGCCACCGGCTGCCGGTGGCCCACGGTCAGGTGGGGGATGAGCTCGTCAAACTGGCCCTCGAACGGCGGGTAGGCCGGGAACTCCGCGAACACGCGGTCGGTCAGGGCGCGGAACGGCGCCGGGTCGCGTGGCCCCAGCCACACGACCTCCGTCTCGAACCAGCCCACACGGTCCAGCACGAACCCGAACGACGGCACCGACCCGAACAGCTCGGCCAGCCGCTCCCTGGCCGGCCCGTCGATGTCCCCGGCCGGGACGAACGGATAGTTCACCGTGACGTGGGCCGGGATGCCGAGCCGGGCGTTGGCGTCCAGCCGGTCCCGCC
>DASXJM010000014.1:0-8621 GCA_036497405.1 Streptosporangiaceae bacterium
GAGGTCTACGAGGTGCGGATCGCGCTCTGGGACACCTGCGTGCGGATCGAGCCCGGGCACCAGATCCGGGTCGAGGTGGCCTCGTCGGCGCTGCCCAAGTACGACGTGAACCTGGGCACCGGCGGGGACATGATCACCGAGTCCGACGGCGTGACCGCCACCAACCGGATCTGGCACACGGCGTCCCGGCCGTCCCGGCTGATCGTGGGTGGCCCGCCCTTCCAGCCGCCGGTGTAAGGCTCAGGCGTCGAGCTTGAGGATGCGGGCCGCGTTGGCCCGCATCACCTCGTCCAGGGTTCCGGCCGGGATGTCCAAGGTGTCCAGCTCGGTCAGGCAGCGCTCGGGCGAGATGAACGGGTAGTCGCTCCCCCACAGGAACTGACTGGTCAGCCGGCCCTTGAGCTCCCGGATCACCTCGGGCGGCACGCGCTTGGGCGACCAGCCGGAGATGTCGATGTACACGTTGGTCTTGTGCAGGGCCATGGCCAGCAGGTCCAGCTGCCAGGGCCAGCCGAAGTGGGCCGCGACCACGGTCAGGCCGGGATGCTCGGCCGCCACCGCGTCCAGCTTGAGCGGGTGCGCGTAGTCCAGCCGGATGCCCTGGCCGCCGGGCTGGCGGGCGCCGATCCCGCTGGTCCCGGTGTGGAACAGGGCCAGCAGCCCGTGGTCCTCGCAGGCCGCGAACACCGGCCAGTACACCGGGTCGTCGGGCGCGAACGCCTGCAGCGACGGGTGGAACTTCACCCCCCGCAACCCCAGGTCGGTGATCTTGGCCACCTCGTCGACGGCACCGCGCTTGTGCGGGTCGACCGAGCCCAGGCCGGTGAACACGTCCGGGTAGTCGCGGCAGGCCGCGGCCACGGTCTCGTTCGGGACCCGGGGGCGCCCGGTAGCGGTCTCGGCGTCCCAGGCCAGCAGCACCGCCATCAGGTCCAGGCCGCGGTAGTAGTCGGCCAGCTCGTCCAGGGACTTGCGGTCGGCCTTGGACCGGAAATAGGCCTCGGCCACCTCGACGTAGCCCTGCATGCTGCCGTCCAGCCAGTCCGGGGTGGACAGATGGACGTGGAAGTCGATTCCGCGCGGTGACATGCGGTTCATCGTACGGCGCGCCTCTCCGGGGGGCCTTGTCGCGTACTGCGACAGGCTTGAGACTTTGACGGTGGACACTGGAGGCGACGCGAGGAGGCGGGCCATGGGTGCGGTCAAGGATTCGTCGGCCATCGACCAGGTTCTGGACGATGCGGTGCAGTCCGGTGGAGTCCCGCACGTGGTGGCCATCGCGGCCGACCGGGATGGTGTGATCTACCAGGGCGCGGCCGGGCCGCGCGGGGTGGGCGAGGACGAGCCGGCCAGCCCGGACACCGTGTTCCGGATCATGTCGATGACCAAGATGCCCTGCACCGTGCTGGCCCTGCAGGCGATGGAGCAGGGCATCCTCGACCTGGACGCCCCGGTGGCCAACTACTGTCCCGAGTTCGCCGAGGTGCAGGTGCTGACCGGGTTCTCCGACGGGGTGCCGCAACTGCGGCCGCCGGCCAGCCAGGCCACGGTCAAGCAGCTGATCACCCACACCTCCGGGCTCGGCTACTGGTTCTGGAGCGGCGGCCTGGTGCAGTGGGAGAAGATCTCGGGCATCCCCAACGTGGTGGCCGGGTCCAAGGCCTCGCTGCGGGCACCGATGGTGGCCGACCCCGGCACCGCGTTCATCTACGGCATCAACATCGACTGGCTGGGCCAGGTGGTCGAGGCCGCGACCGGACTGTCGCTGGACGTGGCCATGAAGCAGAACATCACCGGGCCGCTGGGCATGGACCACACCGCGTTCATCATGAACGACGTGGACCGGGCCAACTGCTCGCCCGTGCACGTCAAGGGCGGCAACGGGCAGTGGTCTTCGATCGGGGAGATCCTCAACCAGGCCCCGGAGTACTACGCGGGCGGGCACGGGCTGTACGGGCCGCCGAGCGACTACATCAAGTTCGAGCGGGCTTTGCTGCGCGGCGGCGAGCTGGACGGCACCCGGATCCTGAAGGCGGAGACCGTGGCCGAGGCGTTCCGCAACCAGATCGGTGACCTGGACTTCCCGGCCGAGATCGCCACCGCCGACCCGGCCTCCAGCGGCCCGTTCGCGCTCGGCCCGGGCTACAAGTGGGGCTACGGACTGCTGCTGAACACCGAGGACCAGCCGGGGCGCCGCCGGGCCTGGAGCGGGTCCTGGGCCGGGCTGTGCAACACCCACTTCTGGGTCGACCGGACGGCCGGGATCTGCGCCTCCATCTACAGCAACTTCCTGCCGTTCATCACCCCGGAGGCGCTGGACCTGTACGCCAACTTCGAGCGGGAGCTGTACCGGGCGCTCTAACTGCCGGCGGCCCCGGCTTCGCGGACGGCCTTGGCCCGGACGGCCTTGGCCTCGGCTTCGGCTTCGCGGGCGCGGGCCAGGGTCAGCGCGCGTTCGGGTCCGTTGCGGGTCAGGGCCGCGGCCCGCTCGAACGCGGCGTGGGCCTCGGCCGGCCGGCCCAGCTTCATCAGCAGGTCACCGCGGACGCTGGCCAGCAGGTGATAGTCGCGCAGCGACGGCTCGGCGGTGAGCTGGTCGACCAGGTCCAGGCCGGCCTGCGGGCCGACGGCCATGGACAGGGCCACGGCCCGGTTCAGCTCGACCACCGGCGACGGCATGAGCCGGGCCAGCGCGGTGTACAGCTCGGCGATCAGGTTCCAGTCGGTGTCCTCGGCCCGGAACGCCCGGACGTGACAGGCGGCGATGGCGGCCTGCAGCAGGTAGGGGCCGGGATCGGCGGCGGCCAGCCGTTCGGCCCGGCCCAGGGCGGCCAGGCCGCGGTTGATCAGCAGCCGGTCCCAGCGGGTCCGGTCCTGGTCGAGCAGCAGGACCGGCTGGCCGTCCGGGCCGGCCCGAGCCGACAGCCGGGAGGACTGGATCTCCATCAGCGCCACCAGGCCGTGCACCTCGGGCTCGGCCGGGGCCAGCTCGGCCAGCAGCCGGCCGAGGCGGACCGCCTCCAGGCACAGGTCCGGGCGGGTCCAGTCGTCGCCGGCGGTGGCCGAGTAGCCCTCGTTGAAGATCAGGTACAGCGCCTCCAGCACCGATGACAGCCGGGCCGGGCGCTGGCGGCGGTCGGGGGTCTCGAACGGCACCCCCGCCTGGGCCAGGGTCTTCTTGGCCCGCACGATGCGCTGGGCGATGGTCGGCTCCGGCACCAGGTAGGCGCGGGCGATCTCGGCCGCGGACAGGCCGGCCAGCAGCCGCAACGTCAGCGCCACCCGGGCGGGCACGGCCAGCACCGGGTGGCAGGCGGTGAAGATCAGCCGCAGCATGTCGTCGTCGATCTCATCGCCGGCCGCCAGCTCCGGGTCGGGGCCGGCCGGGGCCCCGGCGATCTGCAGGTCCCGGCCGAGCTGGTCGTACCGGTGCTCGAGCTCCCGGTTGCGGCGGAACAGGTCGATGGCCCGCCGCTTGGCCACGGTGGTCAGCCAGGCTCCGGGCCGGGACGGCACCCCGTCCCGCGGCCACTGCTCCAGCGCCGACACCACGGCGTCCTGGGCGAGTTCCTCGGCCAGGCCCACGTCGCCGGTGTACCGGGCCAGGGTGGCCACCACCCGGGCCCACTCGATCCGGACCACGGTCTCCACGGTCGCGTGGTGATCGGCGGGGACGTCAGCGCGGGGCACGCCACGATGACACCACCCCGCCCGGGCCCCGGGCAACCGGACGGGGTGGTGCCGTTGGGCTGGGGGTCAGGGACCGTAGACGGTGCGAATGGTGGTCACACCCGGGCTGCCGCCCTGGGCCTGGAACCGCTTGGTCCACTCGACCGCCTCGTCCCGGTCGCGGCACTCGAGCAGGCCCCAGCCACCGATCAGCTCTTTGGTCTCGGTGAACGGGCCGTCCAGCACGGTGAAGTCGTTGCCGTCGTACTGCACCTTGACCGCCTCGCTCAGCGGCCCGAACCCGCCGGTGGCCAGCAGCACACCGGCCTTGACCGCCTCCTCGACGAGCTTTTCCATCTCGTCCATCTGCTCCTGGGTGGGCGGGGTCATCGGCGCACCGGGGTCGCCCATGGTGTATCCGAGAAACTTCATGGTGGTCTCCTTGTCTGGTCCGGCGTGGTTGCCGTCCTGCCCGTGCGTCGAATGGCAGCCAGCCAGATCGACACCGCCCGGGAGTTATTTTCCCGCCGGCCACCTTCGGGCCGGGGAACATCACCCGGGCTGCTAGCGTTGTGACCCGTGGCAGCACGAATGCTGCCTGTTTCGCGGGCACTACGGCCCGCGTGGTCGGTTGTGTGAGCAGTCCGCTGATCGGTGAGCTTTGAGCGCCGCAGTCGTCGACGTCCTACATGACGCGGCCCCCGAATCAGCGATGGAGTTCACTGCATGCCTGAAAACGCACGGCGTCGGCGTTCGCCGGCCCAGCGTCGCGGCGACCAGCCCACCCGGCACAACCCCCGAAGTTCGAACCGGAACCAGTCCCGGAACTCAGCTGGGACCCAGTCCCGGCGGCCGCGGTCAACGGGCCCGGCCCGTCCGGCTCAGCCCGAACCGTATGCCGAGCTGGACCTGGCCCTGTCGGACGCGGCCGCGCGGCCGGAACCCGAAGTAGAGACCTTCGATGGATTGGGTTTGCCGGCGCGGCTGATTGACGCGCTGGCCAAGCGGGACATTCAGGTTCCGTTCGCGATCCAGCGCCGCGCCCTGCCGGACGCGCTGGCGGGCCGGGACGTACTCGGCCGGGCCCAGACCGGATCCGGCAAGACCCTGGCCTTCGGGCTGCCGCTGCTGACCCGGCTGGCCGGCGACGGCGAGTCCCGGCGCCCGCGGGTCAAGGCGCCGCGCGGCCTGGTGCTGGTACCCACCCGCGAGCTGGCCCAGCAGGTGGCCGACGTGCTCGGGCCGCTGGGCCGGGCCCTCGGCGTGTCGGTGATGACCGTGTACGGCGGCGTGGCCTACTCGCGGCAGATCAGCCGCCTGCGGGACGGCGTCGACCTGGTGGTGGCCACCCCCGGCCGGCTGATCGACCTGATGGACCAGCACGCCTGCACGCTGGGCGAGGTCGAGATCACGGTGCTGGACGAGGCCGACCACATGGCCGACCTCGGGTTCATGCCCGCCGTGACCCGCATCCTGGACGCCACCCCGGCCGGCGGGCAGCGGATGCTGTTCTCGGCCACCCTCGACCGCCGGGTCGGCGAGCTGGTCACCCGCTACCTCAGCGACCCCGCCCTGCACGCGGTGGCGCCGCAGCCGGAAGCGGCCAGCCTGGCCGAGCACCGGGTGCTGGTCGTGCCCGACCAGCCGGAGAAGCTGGCCGTGGCGGCCGAGCTGGCCAGCCGCCCGTCACGCACGCTGTTCTTCGTCCGCACCAAGCACGGCGCGGACCGGCTGGCCCGGCAGCTGTCCCGGACCGGGGTCGCGGCCGAGGCCATCCACGGCAACCGCACGCAGAAGCAGCGGCAGCGGGCGCTGGACGCATTCGCGCTGGGCCACCCGCGGGTGCTGGTGGCCACCGACGTGGCCGCGCGCGGCATCCACGTGGACGACGTGGAGCTGGTCGTGCACTTCGACCTGCCCAACGACCACAAGGATTACCTGCACCGCTCGGGGCGGACGGCCCGCGCGGGCGCGTCCGGCCTGGTGCTCACGCTGGCCGACGAGAGCCAGCTCCGGGAGCTGAAGCGGATGCACCAGCTGGCCGAGGTGTCGGCCAGCCGCGACTACGTCCGCTCGGGTCACCCGGTGGTGACGGAGATCGCCACCACCGGCACCCCTGTGCCGCCGCCCCCGCCCGCCGCCGAGGTCTCCTCGCGGGGCACCGGGGCCGGCCGGCCGGCGCGGGGCGCACAGCGCCCGCGGCGGCGTCCGCACGCGGGATCGAACGAGGCGGGCGGCCGTCGCAGCCCGCGGGGTCCGCGCCGGAACGACCGGGGCGACCGGGCCCGGGCGGCCTGACCGCACGCACGCACTGACCGGACCGACCTTACGCGCGGCCCCAGCGCCGGCCTTCGGGCTGGGGCTGCCGCGGAGGCGGCACCGCCACTAAGCGCCGGCCCTGGGCTTCCTCGATGGTTAGCTCGGCGGCCGGGTCGGCGTCCAGACGGTCGCTGGGGATGGGCTCGCCGCTGCGTACCGAGCGCCCGTAGGTGCCGTTGTCCAGCCGGGTCAGGGCCCGGTCGATGGCGGCGACCCGGTCGCGGAACCGGTTCACCGAGGCCAGGGCCATCCCCTCGGCGCTGACGGCTGGTACCGGGTCCTCTAGCTCGCCGTGCTCGGCCGCTTCCGCGCGGTCCGCGGCGATCTCAGCCTCGGACTCGCGGAGCATCTCGAGGACCTCGGCGCGCTCGCCGAGCAGGCGTTCCCTGGCCTGGTTCTCGTCCATCTGTCTCCCAGTCCCGCATGCTCGGTGGCTTCTCATCGCCGCAGCATGCGGCCGATATTTACCTGAGCTAGGACATATACCACAGGGTTGCGCGGTTCCGGGAGGCCCTTGGTGCGCCGGCCGGGGCGCGGCACAGTATTGCTGACAATGGTCCTTTTCCGGACACCGGGGACACCGGTCAGGGCGGGGTGGCCTTGACGTAGTCGGTCCAGATGCCGATCGGCCAGGACACCGTGCCCACGTCCGGGACGCCGCCCAGGCCGTCCAGCGAGTGCAGGGTGGTCACTCCGTGCGGGCCGGGCTGGGTGTCCCACAGGGCGACCGACGTGACCGCGCCGCCGGACAGGCCGGTGTACCAGGCGCTGTCATCGCCGCCGATGGTGCCGGGCACGCCGCCGAAGCTCGGGACCGGGCCGCCGACGGTCGAGCCAGCGGCGGCGGCGGTCAGGCCCGGGTGCAGTTCCTTGACCGACATCATCCGGGTGGCCAGCGGGCTGAGGGCCGGGGTGCCGTGCGGGGTGAACGTCCAGACCCGGTGGCCGTTGACCGTGACCGACCGGGCGATGGCCAGGTCGTGGTAGGTCCCGTTGTCGCTGAACACCGCGAACGCGGCCGCCATCCGGGCCGGGGACTCCGGGGCGATGCCGAGGGCCAGGTCAGGGTCCTGCTTCAGCTTGCCCAGCGGCTCGGGCAGCTCGGCCGGGTCGGACACCAGGTTCTGAGTGAGCCCGACCCGCCCCATCAGCGTCCACAAGGTGGGAGGCGCGGACTTCTTGGCCGGGAAGCCCACGTCGGGCAGCCTGGCCGCGTCGGCGAACACCTGCAGCTGGGAGCCGGGCTCGATCTGGGCCTGGGTCGCGTGGTTGTAGTCGGACCCGCCCGGATAGAACGCCAGCAGTTCCCCGGTCCGGGCGGCCACCGTGGCCAGCCCGGCCTGGACGCCCCGGTCCACCGCCCGCCGGGACGGGTCGAGCCGGGCCAGCAGGCCGGTCCGGACCGCCCGGACGGCCGCGATCATGCCGGCCCGGCTGAACGTGGTGACGATGACGTCGCCGCCCGCGTTGGCGGTGGCCGCGTCGGGCACGGCCGGGTCCTGCCGGTGCAGCTGGTCCAGGTAGCCGCCGGCCACCTGGACCATGGCCGAGTCGTTGACCCCGTTGCCGTCGAGCACGGCCCCGCGGCCCAGCGGCCGCACGGCCGGCCAGCGGGCCGCGGCGCGCGCGGCCCGGCTCAGCGTCCCGGCCTTGACCATGTCGTCCAGGACCAGGCGCCACCGCTGCCGCAGCCGGGTCTGCGCGGCCGGGCCGGTGCCGGACAGCACGGTGGGCTCGTTGACCAGGGCGGCCAGGTAGGCGGCCCGGGCCGGGTCCTTGATCGCGCTGACCGGTACCCCGAACCAGGCCTGAGCCGCGGCGGCGGCGCCGTAGCTGCCGCGGCCGAAGTACACCGTGTTCAGGTAGTCGGCCAGGATCTGCCGCTTGGAGTAGGCGCGGGTGATCTTGACCGCGATGAAGATCTCGCTCAGCTTGCGGAGAGGCGTCTGCTGGTCGGTCAGGTAAGCGTTCTTCACGAACTGCTGGGTGATGGTGGACCCGCCCTCCAGCGGCTTGCCTTCGACGTCATTGACCAGGGACCGGGCGATGCCGCGGGGCGAGATCCCGGCGTCCGACCAGAAGCTCGGGTTCTCGACCGCGACCACGGCCTGGCGCAGCACGGGCGGCATCTGGCTCAGCGGCACGATGACCCGGTTCTGCAGGCCCGCGGTGTAGAACACGGTCCCGTCGGAGTACTCATAGCGGGTGGCGGTGGGCATGGACAGCCGGGCCGCGTCCGGCACCCGCACCCGGGCGTACACCACCGCGACCAGCACGACCAGCACGATGAACAAGCCGGCCGGGATGCCCAGGGCCAGCTTCCAGAACCGCCTCACCGGGCGGTGACGTTGGTGTACCCGGCGGGCACCCGCGGGGTGCTCAGCGTGGCCAGCAGCGCGGCGCTGCGCGGCACCCAGGCCACGGCGAGCGCGTACCGGCCCCCGCCGTCGGCCCCGGCGCCGTCAGCCCCGGCCCCGTCGGCCCCGGCGCCGAACACGATGCGCACCGGCCGGTAGGTGGCCCGGTCCACCCACAACTGGGCCATGGCCTTCTCGGTGATCAGGCGGAGGATCACCGCGGTCTTCCCGTCCACCTTCTGCTGGCCCGCCAGCGTGACCTGGCCCTGCTCCAGC
>DASXJM010000015.1:0-3387 GCA_036497405.1 Streptosporangiaceae bacterium
CGCTGCCCAGCCGGCAAGACGGCGGCCCAGTCGACGCTGACGCCGTGCACGTGCGCCTCGGCCAGCGAGCTCAGCAGCCGCTCTGGCCCGCCGTCGTCGCGGCGCAGGGTCCCGGTGGCCAGGGCCGGGATGTTCCGTTCCTCGAGCGTCTCGGTGATCGCGGCGGTCAGCACCGGGTGAGGAGAGATTTCCAGGAACGCCCGGTGCCCATCCTCCGCCAGGGTGGCCAGGGCGGCGGTGAACTGGACGGGGGCGCGGAGACTGCCGTACCAGTACCCGGCGTCCAGGCCCGGGCCGTCCACCGGCTGCCCGGTCATCGCCGAGACCATGGGGACCTGCGCGGCCTGAGGGGTGATCCCGGCCAGCGCGGCCAGGATCTCCCCGCGAATGGCCTCCACCTGGGCGGTGTGGGAGGCGTAATCGACCGCGATCATCCGGGTCCGCACCCCGGCCGCCGCACACTGGGCGGCCAGTTCCTCCAGCGCCTGGGGTTCCCCGGCCACCACCGTGGCCGCCGGGCCGTTGACCGCCGCCACCGACACCCGCTCCCCGAAGGGGTCCATCCGGTCCTGCACCCTGGTAACAGGCTCGGCCACCGACAGCATCCCCCCCTGCCCAGCCAGCACCCCCAGCGCCCGGCTCCGCAGCGCCACCACCTTCGCCGCATCCTCCAGCGACAAAATCCCCGCCACGCACGCCGCCGCGATCTCCCCCTGCGAATGACCCACCACCGCATCCGGGACCACCCCAGCCGCCTGCCAGGTCGCCGCCAGCGACACCATCACCGCCCACAGCACCGGCTGCACCACCGAGGCCGCCTCCAGCGCGGGCGCACCCGGCGCCCCGGCCAAAACCTCGTCCAGGGACCAGTCCACAAACGGGGCCAAAGCCCGCCCGCACTCGGCCAAACGGGCCGCGAACACCGGCGACACCGCCGCCAGCTCCCGGCCCATCCCCGCCCACTGGCTCCCCTGGCCCGGGAACACGAACACCACCCGGCCCGCACCGGCCGCCGGCACCGTCCCCGTCACCACGCCCGCCGCCGGCTCCCCCGCCGCCAGGGCGGCCAGCCCGGCCAGCAGCTCATCGTGACCTTCGCCCAGTACCACCGCCCGGTGCTCAAATGCTGACCGGCTCGTCGCCAGTGACCAGGCCACATCGGCCGGGCCAAGCTCCGGACGGGCAACCAGATAATCGGCGAGGCGACCGGCCTGCGCGGCCAGCCCGGGCCCGGACCGCCCCGACACCAGCCACGCCGAAGCCCCCGATGCGATCACCGGGGGCGGGACATCGCCGGCCAGGGGCGTACTGCCCGGGGCCTCTTCCAGGATGGCGTGCACGTTGGTGCCGCTGAAGCCGAACGAGGACACGCCCGCGCGGCGGGGGTGGCCGTTCGCGGACCACGGCACCGCTTCGGCCAGCAGCCGGACGGCCCCCGATGACCAGTCGACATGCGGGGACGGCTCGGTCACGTGCAAGGTGGCCGGCAGCGTCTGGTGCCGCAGCGCCAGCACCATCTTCATCACCCCGGCGATCCCCGCCGCCGCCTGCGTGTGACCGATGTTCGACTTGACCGATCCCACCCACAGCGGCTGATCACCGGGCCGGTCCTGCCCGTAGGCGGCCAGCAGCGCCTGGGCCTCGATCGGGTCCCCCAGCGTGGTGCCGGTTCCGTGCGCCTCGACCGCGTCGACGTCCTCCGGTGTCAGCTGGGCGTTGGCCAGCGCCTGGCGGATCACCCGTTGCTGGGACGGCCCGTTCGGCGCGGTCAGCCCGTTGGACGCGCCGTCCTGGTTCATGGCGCTGCCCCGCAGCACCGCCAGAATCTGGTGGCCGTTGCGCTGGGCGTCGGACAGCCGCTCCAGCACCAGCATGCCGGCGCCCTCACCCATGCCCATGCCGTCGGCCGTGGCCGAGAACGCCTTGCACCGCCCGTCGGCGGCCAGGCCCCGCTGCTGGGAGAAACCTACGAAACCGCCGGGACTCGACATGATCGTCACGCCGCCGGCCAGCGCCAGCGAGCATTCCCCGCTCCGCAGAGCCTGGCCGGCCAGATGCAGGGCCACCAGCGACGACGAGCACGCGGTGTCCACGGTCACCGCCGGGCCTTCCAGCCCCAGCGTGTACGCGACCCGGCCGGACATCACGCTGGCCGCCGTCCCGGTCAGCAGATGACCCTCGAAGCCGGCCAGGCCGTTGCCGTATCCCGTCGACCACGCGCCGGCGAACACCCCGGTCGGCGTGCCGTGCAGGGAGAGCGGATCGATTCCGGCCCGCTCGATCGCCTCCCAGGACACCTCCAGCAGCAGCCGCTGCTGCGGGTCCATGGCCAGCGCCTCCCGCGGGCTGATCCCGAAGAACGCCGGATCGAACTCACCGGCCTCGTGCACGAAGCCGCCTGATCGCGTGTAGGAGGTCCCGCCGTGTTCCGGATCGGGGTCATACAGTCCCTCGACGTCCCAGTTCCGGTCGGCGGGAAACTCCGATACGGCGTCCCGCTCGCCGGCCAGAAGGTCCCACAGGGCTTCCGGGCTGTGCGCTCCGCCCGGGAACCGGCAGCCCATGGCCACGATCGCGATCGGCTCGTCGGGCACGATCCCGGCCGGAGCCTGGAGGACAGCCTCCGGGGCGGTCTCCCCCACGAGTTCGGCGTGCAGGTGCTCAGCCAGCAGGACGGCGTTCGGGAAGTCGAAGATCAGCGTGGCGGGAAGAGCCAGGCCGGTGGCGGTGGCCAGGCGGTTGCGCAACTCGATCGCGGTCAGTGAGTCGAAGCCGAGTTCACTGAACGGGCGGGCCGGCTCGATCACGTCGGGGTCGCGATGGCCGAGGACGGCGGCGGCGTGGCCGCGGATGAGATCGATCAGGACGTGGCGGCGTTCGGCGGCTGGCCGGGCGGCCAGTTGCTGGTACAGCCCGTCTCCGGCGGATGCGGCGACCGGGGTGGCCGCGGCCGGCCGGGGTGCGGGACCGGTCAGCGCCCGCAGCAGGGCAGGCGGTCCGGCGCTGGCCCGCAGGGCGGCCAGGTCGAGGGGGACGGTGACGAGCAGCGGTTCCGCGCACCCGGTGGCCTGGTCGAACAGGGCCAGGCCCTGCTCAGCGGTCATACCGGCGGAGTGCTGGCTGATGCGGGTTTTGTGGTGGGTGGTGAGGTGGCCGGTCATGGCACTGGCCTGCTCCCACAGGCCCCAGGCCAGCGACTGCCCAGCCAGCCCGGCCCCCCGCCGGCCAGCCGCCACCGCATCCAGCACCGCATTGGCCGCCGCATAATTACCCTGCCCAGCCGCCCCGAACGTCGCCGCCGCCGACGAAAACAGCACAAACAAATCCAGGTCCACCGCCCGCGTGACCCGGTCCAGCAGCACCGCAGCCGTCGCCTTCGGCGCCATC
>DASXJM010000016.1:0-5601 GCA_036497405.1 Streptosporangiaceae bacterium
GCACAGCTTCTACCGCAACCACGGGCTGGTCTCCGCGCAGTTCGACCACACCTACGGTGGCGACCAGACCGTGGAGATCCAGTACGCGCCCTACGGCCTGGACAGCAACTTCTGCCTGTCCACCGCGTCCGGCGTGGTCCCCCAGCCGGGTTCCAAGGTCATGCTGGAGCCGTGTGGCCAGTACGCCAACTCGCTGTTCGCGGCGGACATCAACAACGGCGTCCGCGACCGCCGCAGCGTGATCGGCTTCGACGTCCCGCTGATCAACGGGGCCACGGTCAGCTTCTCCAACCCGCTGGTGCTGAACTACCCGGCCGGCAACCCGACCGACATGCCGCGCCCGCAGCTGAACGTCCAGCCGGAGAAGAACTACTCGGGTGGCACCACGTTCGACAACCAGGAGTGGGGCGTCCAGGGCAGCCCGGTGCACGGCACCCCGCCGCCGCCTCCGTGACCAAATCCGTGACTCGCTGAGCATCACCGCACGGCCGGAGGCATGACCCTCCCGATCAGGCTCCCTGGCCAAAGCGCGGTCCACCCGGACCGCCTCGGCCAGGGAGCCTTCGTCGTCCAAGTGAATACGTCGGTCCCTATCGCCACGAATTAGCTTGATGTCACATGATAAAGCTCGTCAATTCCGACGAATAGTCGGCATCAAATTCAAGCTTACGCACTTTCGTAAAGACGGTCACGAAGGCTGCCGATCGCTGTCTTAATGTGGTAAGCTGAAACTAGCGCTCGCAGACGCGTGTCAGGGTGTTAGGTTGAGCCCGTGATGCTAGCCAGGGAACAGCGCAATGCGCTATATGAGCGAATAGCGGCAGCGGGGCTGGATATAAACCAGTGCGACGTTGCTGACCCAACTGACGGTAAGCGTGGTGTTGTCGTCACCCATAAGCCGTCCCAGTCGAAGTTTACAGTTTGCGCTATATCTGACGCTCGGGACCGCTTGGTTCTCCTGCTCAGGCCCGGCCTTCAGCGTTATTCGGTGGTCTCAAAGGTGACCGATGGGTCCGAATGCTTCCGCGACCGGGTCGAATGGGGCGCGGTCGAACTGCTAGCGCGAGGCTGGTCCAAGGAAGTCAAGGAGGTCGGGGAAACCCCCGACCTGTGGGCCGACGTCGGCCGAGGTCGCGAACTGTTGATGGGATCAAGGCTGGCAGATGTCAATAATTCGCTTTTCACTCCCGTCGAGCAGAAAGAAATTTCCGCCTCGCTTGCGCGGATCGAGCACAAGCTCGGAAATCTTTCAGTATCCGGCCAGCAGAGAAGTGAAATATCGCGGGTTCTCGGCAAGGCAAGGGACGACAGCGGTCATGTCGGCCGTAAAGATTGGACATTGCTGCTTTACAGCTCATTGTGGACTCTTATCGTCGCAGGTATCATCACACCGGAGATCGCTGAACACGTATTTAGCATGGTTATCCACTGTGTCGCGCAGATTCTTGGCCTGAACTAATGATTGCTCACATGGTGACTATCGCCAAGTTGAACGATTAACTACCCAGTTCTGCCGCAGAGTCCGCGCGGTGCGCAACTATGAAATAACGGGTTCGTTCGAAATAAGTATGATTTGATACACGTCGGATCGGGTGTGTATTCCAGCACCGTCAAGCCTGGTCGGTCGCCGGCTTGACGGTGGTCTCAGCCTACGTGGTGGCCATGGCCGTGGCCTTCGATCTAGTTGTAACCGCTATCCGAAACGAGCCCTGCGGCATCGCGATGCTTTATTCAGGAGTGCACGCTCCACCCCCGGCGGCCTCGGTTCAGGCCAGGGCGGTGAGGCGGGTGGCGGCGGCCTGGATGCGCTCGTCGGTGGCGGTCAGGGCCATGCGGATGTGCTGCAGGCCCGCCCGCCCGTACAGCTCGCCGGGGGAGACCAGGATCCCGGCCTCGGACAGCACGCGGGCCGACTCCCAGCCGTCGGCGCCGGGGCGGCTGGCCCACAGGTAGAGGCCGGCTTCGGAGTGCTCGACGGTCCAGCCCGCCGCCTCCAGCGCCGGGCGGAGCACGGCCCGGCGGGCCAGGTAGCGGTTCCGCTGCTGGTCGGCGGCCTCGTCGTCGTCCAGGGCGGCGATCAGCGCGGCCTGGATCGGGGCGGGCACGATCATCCCGGCGTGCCTGCGGATCTCGTGCAACTCGGCGATCAGGGCCGGGTCGCCGGTGACGAATCCGGCCCGGTAACCGGCCAGGTTGGAACGCTTGGACAGCGAGTGCACGGCCAGCAGGCCGTCCGGGGTCCCGCCCGACACGTCCCGGTGCAGCACCGAGACCGGGGTGGCCTCCCAGCCCTGCTCGAGGTAGCACTCGTCCGAGGCCAGCAGGGTGCCGCGCTCGCGGGCCCAGGCCACCACCTTGGCCAGGTGTTCCGGCGGCAGCACCCGCCCGGTCGGATTGGACGGGGAGTTGATCCAGGCCAGCTTGACCGGCTGCGGCCCGGCCGACAGCGTGCTGTCGGTGGCCAGGCCGGTCGCCCCGGCCAGCCGGATCCCGGCGTCGTAGGTCGGGTAGGCCAGGGCCGGGTAGATCACCGTGTCGCCGGGACCGAGGCCGAGCATGGTCGGCAGCCAGGCGATGAACTCCTTGGTGCCGACCACCGGCAGCACGGTGTCCGGGTCGACCGTGACCCCGTGCCGGCGGGCCAGCCAGTTCGCGGCGGCCTCCCGGACCGGCGGGGTACCCCGCGTGAGCGGGTAGCCGGGGCTGTTGGCCGCGGCGGCCAGGGCCGCCTGCACCGGCCCGGGCACCGGGTCGACGGGTGAACCGATCGAGAGGTCGACCACCCCGTCCGGGTGGCGTTCGGCCTCCTTGCGGTACCGCGCGACCCGGTCCCAGGTGAACGCGGGCAGCCGTGCCGCCAGGGTCAGCTGCCTTCTCCCTGCGGGGGAAGCGCCGCCACCAGCGGGTGGTCCTTGCCGATCTTGCCGGTCTTGGACGCGCCGCCGGGCGAGCCCAGCTCCTCGAAGAAGTCGACGTTGACCTTGTAGTAGTCCTTCCACTGGTCAGGAACGTCGTCTTCGTAGTAGATGGCCTCGACCGGGCACACCGGCTCGCACGCCCCGCAGTCCACACACTCGTCCGGGTGGATGTAGAGCATGCGCTCGCCCTCGTAGATACAGTCCACCGGGCACTCTTCGATGCAGGCCCTGTCAAGGACATCGACGCAGGGCTGCGCGATGACGTAGGTCACGTGTGAACTCCTTTTTCGTCCGGGACCGGCGGGGCCGCACCCGGGCCTTTTACTGCTCGCGACAAGTATGCCGTCACCCTTGCCGCCATCGTTGCGTGCCAGCGGAGATATTAATGGAGCAGGATACTTCCGCTGGTCGCGCTGGCGCTGGTCGCACTGGTCGAGCCGGTTGCGGGCCGCCATCCGCGGCTGCCGTCCGACGCCGACCACTGATAGCCGTTGTAACTCACCTCGCTGACCCCGTAGGCCTGCGCGTGGGTTACGAGCCACGAGGCTACCGCCCAGGCTTGCTGCGGCTGCACCCGCACGGCCACGGTGGGGGTTTTGGCTGGTCCGGAGGTCGTGATCGCGGTCACCGCGTGACCGGTGGCGGGCGTACCGAACGCCTGGCCCAGCGCGGTTTCGGCCCCGGCCAGGTTCCGGGCCGGCTTCGGCCCCGCACCGGGCCAGCAGTACACCGAGTGCGCGGCCTGGCCGGTGAAAGCGATGGCCATGGACCGGGCCATCAGGTCGTACTGGGAGTAGGCCGACCCGTCCGCGCTGTGCTGGACGGCCTGGGCGGCCTGGTCCACCGGCAGCTGCTGCCACCCGGGGACCTTGGCCAGCGCGCGGAAGAACGCGGCCGTGGCGTACACCGGGTCCCTCAGCTGGCTGGCCGTGCCCCAGCCCTCCGACGGGCGCTGCTGGAACACCCCGATCGAGTCACGGTCGCCGTAGGCCAGGTTGTGCAGTTTCGATTCCTGCATGGCCGTGGCGTAGGCGATCGTCACCGCGTGGGCGGGCAGCCCCTCGTCGGCGGCGACCCCGGCGATGGTGGCGGCGATGCTGGCCTGCTGGGTGTCCAGGGAGACCGTGTTGGTGCCGCTGCCCACCTGGCAGCCCGCGCTGATCAGGAGCGTGGACACGTGATGGTAGGCCGAGTAGGCGAAGTAGGCCCCGGCGCCGAGCAGCACGACGACGCAGGTCATGAAGATGGCGACCCCCCGTCGCCGCGCTCGTCTCCTCGGCACATCACCGACCGTACCGGCGGACGGGGGGTGGCGGGGGCGATCAGAGACCACTCTGGGTGTTATGTCCGCCTCGTCGGGCCGGGCGGGCGACCGGTGGTGACCACCTGCGGGCCATTGACCAGGCGGGCGGACTAAGCTCCGGGGCCATGAACGACGCACCCGAGTCCCCGCTGTCCGCCCGCATCGACGAGCTGTGGGAGTACCGGTCCCGGCTCACCCCCGAGGACACCTCGGCCCGGGCCGAGGTGACCACGGCCATCGACCAGATCGACACCGGGGTTGCGCGGGTCGCCCAGGTCGTGCCGGGCACCGGGGCGGTCGTGGTCGACGAGCGGGCCAAGCGGGCCATCCTGCTGGCGTTCCGGCTGCTGCCGATGGCCCGCTCCCAGGCCGGTGACTTCCAGTACCAGGACCGGGTGCCGCTGAAGACCCGGCTGGACGGCGTGCGGGTGGTCCCCGGCGCCATCGCCCGCTGGGGGGCCTACATCGCGCCCGGCGTCGTGCTGATGCCGTCGTTCGTCAACATCGGCGCCTACGTGGACGAGGGCACGATGGTCGACACCTGGGCCACGGTCGGGTCCTGCGCCCAGATCGGCAAGAACGTGCACCTGTCCGGCGGGGTCGGCATCGGCGGCGTGCTCGAACCGCCGAACGCGGTGCCGGTGATCGTGGGCGACAACGCCTTCATCGGCTCCCGCAGCATGGTGGTGGAAGGAGCCCGGGTCGGCGAGGGCGCGATGCTGGGCGCGGGCACGATCCTGAGCGCCAGCATGCACGTGATCGACGCCGAGACCGGGGAGGAACTGCCCCGCGGGGAGGCGCCGCCGTGGTCGGTCTGCGTCAGTGGCACCCGGACCCGCAAGTTCGCGGGCGGCGAGTTCGGCCTGCCCTGCGTGCTGGTGCTGCGGCGGCTCACCGAGGGCGACCGCCACGACAAGTCCACGCTGAACGAAATTCTCCGGGACCACGGCGTTAACGCCTGAGAAAAGTGCGGCGGGCCGCGGGGGTGACGGCACCAATCACTGACCTGGCCCGATTACCGTAGGGGGGACGATGACTGTCAACTCCGATTCACACCGGCGGGAGCGCCGCCAGGGCCCGGTCACGCTGCGCGGCAGGCAGATCCCGCAGACCACCACGGACCAGCGGCTGCTCGACCGCCGCGGGCCGGCCGACTGGGTCCACACCGACCCGTGGCGGGTCATGCGCATCCAGGCCGAGTTCGTGGAGGGATTCGGCCTGCTGGCCGAGCTGGGCGTGGCGGTGACGATCTTCGGGTCGGCCCGGACGCTGCGCGACAGCCCCGAGTACCAGCAGGCCGAGGACATCGCGGGCGGGCTGGCCCGGGCCGGTTACGCCATCATCACCGGCGGTGGCCCCGGCATCATGGAAGCCGCCAAC
>DASXJM010000017.1:0-3246 GCA_036497405.1 Streptosporangiaceae bacterium
TTCGCGGCTCCACATCGCGTCGATGAGCCCGTTCGCGAAGCGGAGCACGTGCAGGTTCTGCGTCCCTTCCTTGCCGAGGAAGTGGTCGATCCGGTAGACCTGCGACTCGTCGAGCACCGAGTGGACGATCTGGCCAAGGCCAAGGAAAGGCTGGGCGGCAGCCCGCAGCTGGTCCACTATCTGGCCGTGCCGCCGGTGGCCTTCACCGAGCTGACCCAGGCGCTGGGCCAGCACGGCCTGGCCAAGGATGCCCGGGTGGTCTACGAGAAGCCGTTCGGCACCTCGCAGCAGAACTTCGAGGCCCTCGACCAGGTCGTCCACTCCGTGCTGGACGAGTCGCAGGTCTACCGGATCGACCACTTCCTGGGTAAGGAAGCCACCCAGGACCTGCACGTGCTCCGCTTCGCCAATGGGCTGTTCGCCGCCATGTGGAGCAGCGAGCACATCGAATCCGTGCAGATCGACGTGCCGGAGACGCTCAACATCGACGACCGGGCCGGGTTCTACGACGCCACCGGCGCGGTGCTGGACATGCTGGTCACCCACCTGTTCCAGGTCGCCGCCGAGGTGGCCATGGAGCCGCCGGCCAGCCTGGACGCCGACGACCTGCAGGCCGCGCGGGAGGAAGTGATCCGCTGCTTCCGGCCCATCGACCCCAAGGAGGTCGTGCTCGGCCAGTACGAGGGCTACCGCGACGTCGAGGGGATCGACCCCAAGTCGAACCAGAACACGTTCGTGGCCGCCCGGCTCTGGATCGACAACGACCGCTGGCG
The DNA here is from genome assembly GCA_036497405.1 of Streptosporangiaceae bacterium. Lineage (GTDB taxonomy): Bacteria > Actinomycetota > Actinomycetes > Streptosporangiales > Streptosporangiaceae > Bog-532. The sequence goes on from DASXJM010000017.1 coordinate 774, forward strand.
CGGGGTGCCGTTCTACCTGCGCACCGGCAAGCGGCTGGCCGAGTCGAAGCAGGTGGTCAGCATCATCTTGCGCGAGCCCGACGGCCCGCTGGCCGGCAAGGTGGAGGCCGACTCCAACGTGCTGTCGTTCTCGCTGTCCGGCGACGGTGAGATCGACGTGCTGCTGGTGGCCAAGAAGCCTGGCCCGGCTCTGATCACCGAGGGGGCCCGGGCCGCGATCCCGCTGGCCGGCCTGGACGGCGCCGACCCGCTGCCGCCCTACGTGCGGCTGATCCACGACGTGATCATCGGCGACCGCTCCCTGTTCACCCGGCCGGACGGCCTGGCCGCGGTCTGGGAGGTGTCGGCCCCGCTGCTGAACACCCCGCCGCCGGTGGCCCCCTACCCGCAGGGGACGTGGGGCCCGGCCCAGGCCCGCGACCTGATCACCCCCGATCACTGGCTCCTGGGCCAGTAACCACCCGGGCTCCGGCCGGATACCGGGTACGCCTGCCCCGTGACCTTCGATATTCATATGGAAGGTTGCGTGGTGGGCGTCCCGGTCCGGCCCGGGCTCACTTCGCGTCGGACCAGCGTTCCACCACGCTGGTGTCGGACAAGAACCGGACCGCGGTGCCCGGGGCCCAGCGCCGGGCCGCTTCCTGCAGGCAGTCGTCGACCAGCTGGGCGACGGCCGGCCCCTGGCCGGCCGGGGTGTGCACCAGCAGCTCGTCGTGCAGGCAGAGCACGATGCGGGTGCCCGCGCCGGCCCGGGCCCGGACGGTCACGGCCCACATCTTGAACAGCTCGGCGGCCGCGCCCTGGATGAGGGCGTTGCGGCCGTAGCGGCCCCGGGCCGCGGCCCGGGCCGGGCTGTCGTCGCCCTTGGGGTCGGCCATGGACACCAGCCGGCCCCCGTAGGTGCGCACGTCGCGGCGGCGCTGGCCGGACCGGTCGCCGTCCTCCAGGTAGGCCATGGCCACCGGGTAGGCCTGCTTCAGCCGCCGCAGGGCCTGGGCCCCGTGCCCGGTGGTCTGCCCGTACATGGCGCCGAGCACGGCCACCTTGGCCGTGGGCCGGTCCACCCCCAGCTCGGCCGCGACCGGCGCGTAAAGGTCGTCGGCCCGGGTCGCGGCGGCCAGGGCCCGGTCGCCGGCCACCGCGGCCAGCACCCGCGGCTCGATCTGGCCCAGGTCGGCCCGAACGAACACGTGCCCGGGCCCGGCCACCACCGCCTGCCGGAAGGCCGCGGGCATGTTGTGCAGCCCGTCGGAGGCGGTCATCCGGCCCGCGGCCCCGTCCGACCCGGTCCAGGCGCCGCGCAGCCGGTCGTCCGGGCTGAGGTGCTGGTCCAGCCAGCCGTAGCCGTAGGTGGTGGCGATCCGCTCCGCCTTGCGCCACTCCAGCAGCGCCGCGACCAGCGGGTGGGCCTCGCTCAGGGCCTTCAGCCGCCAGGCCCGGGTGTCCGGCACGTCGACCCCGATCGAGGCCAGCAGCGCCTTGACCTGGGCCGGGCTGCGCAGGTCGGCGGGGGCGCCGTCCGGCGCGTGCCGGAGCACCTCCGCGTCCCGGGCGGCCCGGTTGCGGGTCGCCTCGGCCTCGTCCCGGGGCCGGGGCCCGATGAAGGAGGCCAGCACCTGCTCGGCCGCGACCCGGCTCATGGGCAGGCCGTCGGCGGACAGCTCGGCGCACAGCAGTTCGGCCGCGGACTCCGAGCGCGCCGTGGCCGGGGCCATGGGCCGGCCGTCCCGCCCGTCCCGCCGGGCCAGGGCGGCCAGCGCCTCCTGCTGGAGCACGGCCGCCTCCCGGGCCAGCCCGGCCCACCGGGCCACCCGCTCGGGGCTGGCCCGCCAGTCCCCGTCGGCCCACTCGGGGCGGATGTGCCCGCTGGGGCCGATGGGCTCGCCCGGGTCCCCGCCGTCGCCCTGGGCGAACAGGTTCGGGGGCCCGCTGGCGGGCAGGGTGGCCAGCTCGCGCGGGTGCAGCCGGGCCCAGGCCAGGGCGGGCCCGGCCTGCCAGCCGCCGAACAGCAGCCGGTGCACGGCCGCGACGTCCCAGCAGGTGGCCAGCCGGACCTGATCGGCGGGAGCCCGCCCGGCGGTCAGGGTGGCGGCCGTTTCCCCCGACCAGACCACCCAGCGGGGCCGCAGCTCCCGGTCGATCCGGGCCACCTCGGCCACCAGGTCCGGCCCTTCCATCCCCGGCATCCCATTAACCCTAGCCTCAGCCGCCCCAGTCATCCCGGCGGTCCCAGCGGACCCGACCGTCACAGCCGTTTCGGCCCAGGCGCCGGACGCGGCGGCCAGGCCGAGCGCGACCCCGGGCGCCACGACCAGGCCGATCAGCTCACCGCGGCCCACCCCGGCCTGGCGCAGCCTCGTCACCACGTCCACGCCGGTCTCCTGCACCCTCCCAGCTTGCCATGCGCCACCGACGTTTCTTTCCCTCCCGATAGTCACCTTTTGTGTCCTGACCAGCACTGATTGATTGGGGT
>DASXJM010000018.1:0-11618 GCA_036497405.1 Streptosporangiaceae bacterium
GACGGCTACCTCAACACGTTCGAGCAGGTCACCGGGGACGCGTCGGCCCGCTTCCGTGACCTGCCCTACAACCACGAGATCTTCAACGTCGGGGCGCTGACCCAGGCCGCCATCGCCCAGGTCCGGACCGGGCACGACGACGGGCTGATCGGCACTGCCCGCCGGGCCGTGGCCCAGCTGGGGCAGACCTTCGGGCCGGACCGGCTCGACGGCGTGTGCGGGCACCCGCTGATCGAGATGGCCCTGGCCGAGCTGTTCCGGCTCACCGGCGACCCGGCCGACCTGGCCCTGGCCCGCTACTTCGTGGACGCCCGCGGCCACGGCATCCTGGCCGCCCAGCACACTGACCGGTTCGCCAGCAGCACCTACTACTCGGACCGGGTCCCGGTCCGCGAGACCACCACCCCCGAAGGGCACGCGGTCCGGGCCGTCTACCTGGCCGCGGGCGCGACCGACCTGGCCCTGGAGACCGGCGACGCCGAGCTGCTGGCCGCGCTGCGCGGCCAGTGGACGGCCATGACCGGGACCAAGATGTACCTGACCGGCGGGCTGGGCGCCCGCTGGGAAGGCGAGTCGTTCGGCGACCCGTTCGAGCTGCCGCCCGACCGCGCCTACGCCGAGACCTGCGCCGCCGTGGCCAGCATGCAGTGGGCCTGGCGGCTGCTGCTGGCCACCGGCGAGGCCGCCTACGCCGATCTGATGGAACGGACCCTCTACAACGGGATCCTGCCCGGCATCGCACTGTCGGGAGACCGGTTCTTCTACGTGAACGCGCTCCAGCTGCGGGCCGACGCCTCCGGGGTGGAGGACTCCCGCATGGTGGCCAACGGGCGGCAACCGTGGTTCGGCACATCCTGCTGCCCGACCAACACCATGCGGACCCTGGCCACGCTGGCGCACTACCTGACCACCAGCTCCGGCGACGGCCTCCAGCTGCACCAGTACGCGCCCATGCGGGTGCGCACCACGGTCGGCGGCGCGGGCGGCGCAGGCGGCGGGGGCGGCCAGCCCATCGAGCTGGATGTGGCCACCGAGTACCCGTGGGACGGAAGGGTCGAGGTGGAAGTCCGGGCCGGCGGCGACGCCCCGTGGACGCTGACCCTGCGCGTCCCGGCCTGGGCGGCCGGCGCCGAGCTGGCCGTCAACGGCCAGCCGGCCGGGGTCGCCGCCGAGCCCGGCACCTACGCCGCCGTCCGGCGCCGCTGGGCCCGCGGCGACGTGGTCACGCTGACCTTGCCCATGACCCCCCGCCTGACCCGGCCCGACGAGCGGAACGACGGTGCCCGCGGCTGCGCGGCCATCGAGCGGGGCCCCCTGGTGTATTGCCTCGAGCAGGCCGACCAGCCGGACGGTGCTGCCGTGGACACAGTGTCAATCGATGAAGGCCGAATCGACGAAAGGACGATGATGTCCAGGAACCAACCCGGCCTGCTGGGCGGGATCACGACGATCGACGCTCCCGGCCGGGTGGCGGGCCAGCCCGTCACCCTGACGGCGGTGCCCTACTTCACCTGGGCCAACCGCGGCGCCGGGGCCATGCGCGTCTGGATCCCGCGGTCATGAGGGCGCTCAGGCGACCCGGGCGGGCCGGGCGCCGAAGCCTCGCGCTGGCGGCGGCGGCCCTGCTGACCGCGCTGGTCACCGCGGCCTGCTCCGGGACCAGCCCGGTCGGCGGTTCGAGTGGCGGCTCCGGCGGCTCCTCGTCAAGCAAGTCCCTGAACGGCAACGCCACCGGCACGGTGACCGTCTGGTACCGGTCCGGCTTCGCCCCGCTGTTCAAGCAGCTGGCCAAGAACTTCAACGCCAGCCACAAGAACCTCAAGGTCAACGTGGTGCCGGTGGCTGACGCCGACTACATCACCAAGCTGGCCACCGCCATCCGGGCCGGCACCGAGCCCGACCTGACCTCGCTGGACGACGTGGACTCGGAGATCTTCATCTCCAAGAACGAGTTCCTGAACCTCACCAGCGAGGTCAACGCGCTGTCCTACAAGGACAAGCTCAGCCCGGGCGCGCTCAAGCTGGCCACCAGCAACGGCAAGTACTACGGTGTCCCGGACTTCGCCGACATGTCCGTGCTCTGGTACAACAAGACGCTGTTCAGCCAGGCCGGCCTCAACCCCAGCCAGCCGCCGGCCACGTTCGCGCAGATCAAGGCGGACGCCACCAAGATCCGGGCGCTCGGCGGCAGCACCTACGGGTTCTCGTTCGCGGGCGACTGCCCCGGCTGCCTGACCTTCACCCTGATGCCCAACGTGTACGCGGGCGGGGACGATGTGCTCTCCGGCCAGCCCGGGCACGAGAAGGCGACCGTGGCCGGCAACAAGTCGCTGCAGGCCACCCTGCAGCTTTATCAGGAGCTGTGGAAGAGCAAGCTGGTCCCGGCCAACGACCAGACCCAGAACGGCACCACCTGGGGCAAGGACTTCCAGGCCGGTCACATCGGGATGCTGCCCGGCGGCTACGGCGCGGCCGCGTCCGCTCCGGCCAAGATGCTGTCCCAGTTCGCCATCGCCCCGCTGCCCGGCCCCAACGGCGGCTACAGCACCTACGACGGCGGCGCCAACTTCGGCATCCCGGCCGGGGCCAAGAACCCGGCCGGCGCCTGGGAGTTCGTCAAGTACGCGCTGAGCCTGCCCGCCCAGCAGCTCACCCCGGTCGGCGGGGTCGAGCCGATCCGGTCCGACGCGGTCACCGCCTCGTTCAAGGCCAAGTACCCGATGGTGGCCCAGATCGTCGGCTACCTGCCCCACGGCCAGGCGCCCTACACGGTCGCCCACGACGCGCTGTTCAACCTGGTCAGCCAGCCCTGGCAGGAGATGTTCAACACCGCCGTCTACAACGGCAACGTGGCCAAGGCGCTGACCCAGGGCCAGTCCGGGTTCACCTCCGTGCTCAACGACCTGCAGAGCTGAGGCCGGAGCCCGTGGCAGCCAAGAACATCACCAAGCCGGGACGGCTCGGGTTCGCGCTGACCGTGCCGTCCCTGGTCCTGGTGCTGGCCCTGGTCATCCTGCCGCTGATCTACGCGGTGTACATCTCCATGACCAACTTCCCGCTGGTCGGCGCCTACCACTTCGTCGGCCTGACCAACTACACGGCGCTGGCCCACAACAGCCAGTTCCTGCACGCCATCCTGCTCACGGTGGCCTACACGGCCATCGTGACCGGGCCGATCTTTATCATCGGCTACGGGCTGGCCATGCTGACCCGGAGCAACCGGCGGGGCTCCACGGTGTTCCGCACCCTGTTCTTCCTGCCCTACATCGTCGGGCTGACCGTGGAGAGCTTCATCTTCTACGTCGAGCTCCAGCCCAACAGCGGCGCGGTCAACTTCGCCCTGAAGGAGGTCGGCCTGACCAACGGGGCCACCGCGTGGCTGGTCCACACGATTCCTGGAATGACCGCGATCTGCCTCCTGGTGATCTGGTTCGGCTCCGGCCTGACCATGGTCCTGTTGCTCGGCGGTATGCAGGGCATCCCGCGGGAACTGTACGAGGCCGCCTACATCGACGGCGCGTCCCGCTGGCGGGCCGAGTTGCGGGTCACGCTGCCGCTGCTGCGCCAGTCGATCGCGCTCAGCCTGATCCTGTCGGTGATCGGCTCGTTCCTGGCCTTCAACCAGTTCCAGATCCTGACCCAGGGCGGCCCCGGCACCAGCACCACCCCGATCGTGCTCTGGATCTACCAGGTGGCGTTCGAGCAGGGCCTGATCGGCAAGGCCACCGCGGGCGCCATGCTGCTGGTCGTAGTGGTGGCCATCATCAGCGCCGGCCAGTTCCTGCTCCTCCGGGACCGGGACGCGAGGGCGTCATGACCAACACGCTGGCTCCGGCCCGGGACCGCGCCCCGCGGGCCAGGGCAGGGCGCGCGAGCGGTGCGCCCCGGGCCCAGGGCGGCCGGGGCGGCGGCCGCGGCCTGGCCTACGCCACGGCCGGGATCCTGCTCAGCCTGGTGTTCGTGCTCCCGCTGGCCTGGGCCCTGATCCAGTCGTTCGAGCCGGGCTCCGACATCGCCGCCGTGCCGTCAGCCAAGGACTTCGGCCACCTGACCTTCGCCAACTACACCGGGCTGTTCGGCCACGGCAACAGCATCGGGCACTACGTGCTGAACAGCTTCGAGGTCGCGCTGGGCACCGCGCTGGTGACCGCGCTCGTGGCCCTGCTGGCCGGCTACGGCTTCGGCCGGTTCCGCTTCCGCGGCCAGGGCATCGTGTTCGGGGTCATCCTGGTCACGCTGATGATCCCGTTCCAGGCCATCCTCACCCCGCTGTTCCTGGAGCTGAACCAGGTCCACCTGACCAACTCCCTGGTCGGGCTGGCGCTGTTCTACGTGACGTTCAACCTGCCGTTCGGCGTGTTCATCATGCGGAACACCTTCCTGGCCATCCCGGCCGAGCTGGAAGACGCCGCCTTCGTGGACGGGGCCGGGCACTGGGTCATGGTGACCCGTGTGCTGCGGCCCCTGGTGCTCCCGGGGGTCGCGACCACCGTGCTGTACGCGTTCCTGTTCTCCTGGACCGAGTTCCTGGGCTCGCTGACCTTCATCACCTCGCAGAAGTCGTTCACGCTCCCGGTCGAGCTGTTCAATCTGGAGGTGGGCACGTACGGGCAGGTCAACCTGGGCTATCTCGTGGCCGGGGCGGTGATCGCGATGATTCCCTGCGTTCTCTTGTATGTGTCGTTGCAGCGGTACTACGTGCAAGGTCTGATGTCCGGCTCACTCAAGGGCTGACCGGACGGCGGCCCCGGTGCAGACCGGCCCAGGAACTTCTCGCGGGCCAAATCAAGGAATAGGGTTTCCTTAACATTTCCGGCGCCGATGCGGAGGGCCAGTGGGGGAACAAAGGGCGGGACCGGTCGATCCGACGGGGGAGGCGCGGACCGCGCTGCGGCCGCTGCCGTTCGGCGACGCGCCGATCACCGGTGGCCTCTTGGCCGAGCGGCAGCGGGTGAACCGGGAGACCACGATCCCGATCGGCACTCAGGAGCTCGAAGCCGCAGGCAGCTTCGAGAACTTCAAGGCGGCCGCCGCCGGGCAGCACGGGACCTACCACGGCCCGGTCTACCAGGACGGCGAGGTCTACAAGTGGCTGGAGGCGCTGGCCTGGGAGCAGGCCCGGGGCGAGGACCCCAGATTCGCCGCCTGGCAGCGCGAGGTCACCGGCCTGATCCGGGACGCGCAGGATGCCGATGGTTACCTCAATACCTTCGAGCAGGTCACCGGGGACGATGGTGACCGCTTCCGGGATCTCCCGGTCAACCACGAGATCTACAACGTCGGGACGCTGACCCAGGCGGCCATCGCCCAGGTCCGGTCGGGCCACGACGATGGGCTGATCACGACCGCCCAGCGCGCCGTCGCTCAGCTGGGCCAGACGTTCGGGCCAGGTCACCGGGACGGCGTGTGCGGGCACCCGCAGATCGAGATGGCCCTGACTGAACTGTTCCGGCTCACCGGCGACCCGGGCGACCTGGCCCTGGCCCGTCACTTCGTCGATGCCCGCGGTCACGGCGTGCTCGCCTCGCTGGCCCAGGGCCCGGGCCGGTTCACCGGCAGCACCTTCTACTCCGACCGGCTCCCGGTGCGCGAGACCGGGTCCCCGGAGGGGCATGCGGTCCGGGCCGTCTACCTGGCTTCCGGCGCAACCGACGTGGCCATCGAGACCAGCGACCCGCAGCTGCTGGCCGCGTTGCGCCAACAGTGGCAGGCCATGACCAGCACCAAGATGTACCTGACCGGCGGCTTGGGCGCCCACTGGGACGGCGAGTCGTTCGGCGACCCGTTCGAGCTGCCCACGAGCCGCGCCTACGCCGAGACCTGCGCCGCGGTAGGCAGCGTGCAGTGGGCCTGGCGGCTGCTGCTGGCCACCGGCGAGGCCGGTTACGCCGACCTGATCGAGCGGACTCTGTACAACGCGGTGCTGCCCGGCGTGTCGCTGAGCGGCGACCGGTTCTTCTACGTCAACGCCCTTCAGTTGCGGGCCGACGCCCCGGCCGCCGAGGACCCGCGCGTGGTGGCCAACGGGCGGCAGCCGTGGTTCCCCACATCCTGCTGTCCGACCAATGTGATGCGCACCCTGTCCTCGCTGGAGCACTACTTCACGACCAGCTCGGCTGAGGGCCTGCAGGTCCACCAGTACGCGCCGATGTGGGTGCGCACGGCAGTGGATGGTCAGCCGGTGGAGCTGGAGGTCACCACCGGATACCCCTGGGACGAGACGGTGGAGTTCGAGGTCCGGGAGGCGGGGGAGGGGCCGTGGACGCTGGCTCTGCGAATCCCGGGCTGGGCGGCGGACGCCGAGCTCACGGTCAACGGGCCGCCGACCGCGATGGCGGACGAGGTGGCGGCCTCACCGGGCGGGTACGCGCTGATCCGGCGGACCTGGGCCCGCGGTGACCGGGTGACGCTGACACTGCCCATGCCGCCCCGGCTGACCTGGCCCAACGAAAGGGTCGACGCGATCCGCGGCTGCGTGGCCATCGAGCGCGGGCCCCTGGTCTACTGCATCGAGCAGGCCGACCAGGCGGACAGCGCCGTGGTCGATGAGGTGCGGATCACCGATGGACCGCTGACCGCGGCCCCCGAGCCCGGGCTGCTGGGCGGGGTCACCGTGGTGGAAGCGCCGGGCCGGACCGCCGCCGGTGACCCGGTCACGCTGCGGGCCATCCCCTATTACGCCTGGGCCAATCGGGACATCGGGGCCATGAAGGTCTGGATTCCCCGCGCGTAACGGTTACGGTAAGGGCGCAACCGTGGCGACAGGAGCCGGCATGGGCGTTGAGTTTCCCGAGTCCCTGGACGGGCGGCGGAGCACGTCGGCGTTGGGGCGTGCGGTGGTGGCGGACGCGCTGCGGCCGGTGGACCCGGCCGGAGCCAAGGCGGCCGAGCAGGAGAGCAACTGGCGCCGCGGTTACCTGCGCCACTTCCGGCGGCTGATCGAAGCCGGCTTGCCGTCGGCCGAAGCCGCCCTGTCGGTGGCCCGCGGTGGACTGGGCTCACTGCACGAGCGGATGCGGGTCGCCGCGGCGGGTGGGGACGAGGCGCCCCTGGCTTCGGTGGAATCGGCCGCCCCGGCCGGCCCGGCCCCGATGACCGTCACCGTGACCGGAGACGGCGAGGCCGAGCGGTCGCTGAGCATTCCGTACCGGGGCTCGCTCTTGCAGGGCGATGGCCTGAACCGCCAGCTCGACGACTGGATTGCGCGCGGCATCATCGAGCCTTCCTGCGCCGAAGCGGTCCGCGCGGTCGCGGCCCATCCCGAGTGGCTGGCTCTGCCCGGGCGGACGGTGGTGGTGCTCGGGGCCGGGGCGGAGGTCGGACCGCTGCCGGCGCTGCTTTCGTGGGGTGCGAACGTGGTGGGGGTCGATCTGCCGGGTTATTCGGTCTGGGCGCGGGTGCTGGAGACCGCCCGGTCGAGCGCGGGCACGCTGAGAGTCCCGGTCGCCAGGCCGCCCGGGGTCACTGATTCGCCGACAGACATCGGCCTCGACCTCGCCCGCGACGCGGGCCTCGACCTGGCCGCCGACCTGCCCGGGATCGCCGACTGGCTGGCCGCGGTCGATGGCCCCCTGGCCCTGGGCAACTACGTCTACGCCGACGGCGCCGCCAACGTCCGGGTCGCCTCGGCCGTCGACGCGCTGACCGTCCGGCTGCTGAGCGCCCGGCCCGACGCGGCCCTGGCCTTCCTGGCCACTCCGACCGACGTGTTCGGGGTGCCCCCGGAGGCGGTGGCCGAGTCCCGGCGCCGGTTCGCCGATCGCGGGCTGGCCGCCAAACTGGCCCTGGCCGCGTCGGGCGGCCGCATGTTCCGGGAGGCCTACGCACCAGCCTTCAATATGGATAAAGGTCCCGGCGTCAACGACAGCATGATCGCGCAACAGGGCCCCAACTACGTGCTGGCCAAACGTCTGCAACGCTGGCGCGCCACCGTGGCCCGGCACTCGGGGACCATGGTCTCCCTCAACGTGGCCCCGCCCACCAAGACCCGATCCGTGACCAAGAACCGCGCCCTGGCCGCGGCCTACGCTGGGGCACCTCGGTTTGGGGTGGAGGCCTTCGACCCCGCGACGACCCGGGTTCTTATGGCGGCTCTCCTGGTCCACGACCTCTGCGGCGATGGTGGTCCGGTCCGGTCTCATCCCTGGCAGGACGAGGCCCACGCCGCCGCCCCGGGTGGCCTCTGGCGCATCCCCTATGCTCCCCGCAGCGCCCTGCCGGTCGCAGCCGTGATCGGTTACCCGGCCGCGCGGCGATCCTGAGTTTGTTGTTTGGTGGTTCAGATCTTTTGTTGACCGGTTTCAACCACTTCGTCCGGGATAGCAGGCGCAGATGGTTGGCAAGAAGGTTGAAGGCAACGAAGATCAGCGCCGCGCCGCCGCCCGTGAAGCCCACCGGGAGGGCACGACGCCCAGCGCGCTGAAAGAGACCACCGGCGCCTCCAAGCAGCGCACCCATCGCGGTCGTCACGAGCCGCACGAGGAGAAGATCGCCTCCATCCACCAGGGCAAGCAGTCCTGGGAGGAAACGGTCCCTCGCCCCGAGCATTCGGACGACACCCCGCCCGTGGACTTCACCGGCCGCGGGCACCCTGACTACACCGACGACCACGCCAAGGTGTTCACCGCCTTGACCATGGCCCAGGAAGAGCACCACGGCGAAGCCGTCTACCTGGACGAAATAGCCGACGGTGCAGGCCTGCCCAAAGAACAAACCCGAATCCTGCTGCACGACCTGATCACGGTGCACCGGCTGGTCACCGAGCTGGAAGGCAGTGACCACCCCGACCTGGGCCCACGCTTCGAGGTCAAGCCCCGCCTCTGAACCATCGCCCCGGCCCGAGCGTGTTAAGAGCGGGACCGTTGATCACGCCGCGTCCCACCGGCGGCCGGCGCCGGGTGTTGCCCGCCAGCGACCCCGGCACCGGCCGCCCCTCCTGACCGGTGCACCATTTTGGTATCATTGTGGTATGGCAATGACACTTCGCTTGCCCCCCGAGGTCGAAGCCCAGCTGAAGCAGATCGCCGAGACCGAACATCGGAGCGTTCAGCAGACGGTGCTGGTCGCGGTCGAGGAGTACCTTTCTGCCCGGGAGACCGCCGAAGTACTAGCTGACCCCACCGCCTTGCGAGCGCTGGCTGAAGCCCGCGAGTCCGAGCAGGCTGGTGACATCACCTACGGCGTCGAGGCGGCTCGGGCGTTGCTGGCTGAACGCAAACGGTGAACGCCGAACCGTACGAGCTCGGACTGACCCGTCCAGCCCGGCGGGCCATCTCTGAAATGTTGCCCGTAGAGGTCGCTACCGCGGCCATCGAGTTCATCACCGGCCCGTTGCTGCAGGCGCCGAAACGGGTGGGCAAGCCACTTCAGGACAGATTGACCGGACTTCACAGTGCGCGCCTTGGCACCGAGTGGCGTGTCCTCTACCGGATTGATGACGCCAAGCACGCGGTGATCGTCCAGGACATTCAGCATCGCTCGACGGTCTACCGGCCACGCTAGGCGAGCTCAGCTCAGGTCGGCCAGCGGGAGGTCGACGATGGCTTCCTCGTGCACGGCGACGTTGGCCGCGGCCATGGCTGGGCTCAGTTCCCGATCCCAGGGAGTGGCTTCCACCCGGCCGGTCAGTCCGAGCCGCCGGTCAGCCCGGAGATGGCCCACGGCTTCGGCGTAGTCCGCCCGACCGAACCGCCAGGGCTGGGCGTCCCGCTCGATGATGCGGCGGGCGATGGCGATCCCCGGCCAGTCGAAGTCTCCGTGGTACCGCACTACCGTGCGGCTCAGCAGCATTGTCCCGGCCGCCGCTGGATTGCCGGAGGTGCAGGCCAGCGGGCGATCGACCCCGGCCGCGGCCAGTCGCTGCAGCACCTGGGGGTTCTCGCACACGTGGACGACCACGCCGGATCGAGTCAGGTCGCTGGCCCGCTGCAACTCTTGCACGGTGAGGTGGGTGATCAGCCCGAGGTCGGCGCGCTCGCGCATCATGGCCGCCCAGCGGTCTATGCCGGGCGGACGCAACCCGTAGGTGATGACCGTGCCCGAGATCTCGTCGGTGCTCACGCCGACCCGCTGCCAGAGCAGCCGGCGTTCGGCGGCGGAGGCGGCCGGGGGAGTGTCCAGGGCGAACGCCAGGGCGCGCAGGATCACGGCGGCGGCCGGGGTGCTGTCGTCCAGGCCGTGCGCGTCGCCGGTGACCGCACTGGCCAGTTCGGCCAGGCCGACCGATGCGTGCCCGCCGTCCAGGGTCCGGGCCAGGGTCCGGGTGGCCGCGGCCAGGGTGGGGCCGGCTTCGTCGGCCGGGAGCCGGGTCAGCACCCCGCCTCGGTGCAGCCACTCGGTCCAGGGTCGAGTCCAGTCCTGGTCCGATAGCCCATCAGCGACGAGCAGGCGGTCCAGCTCGGCCCACAGCTGTTCGCGGCGCGCGTGGGCGGCGTCCCGTTCGGCGGGCCGGTCCCGCAGCGAGCCGCCGGTCAGCTCGGCCACCACCGCGACCAGGCCGCGCTGGGCCGAGCTGGCCCGCAGCGCGGTGTCGAGATCGGCCAGCTTCACCACCGCTGACCCGGCGGGGAAAGGTCGGCCGAGCAGACCGCCGAGCCGATCGGCGCCCTCGTCGCCCAGCTCAACGGTGACGGTCCCGCGGATCGCATGACCGGTGCGCTCCAGGCGCGTGCGCAGCGCCGACCACATCGGCAGCAACGACTCCGCGGACAGGTACGCCCGCAGGGCCGGCGGGATACCGGTCACGCGGTGCTGCGCAGGTGCCGGTTGCGGCCGTCCCAGTGCACGTGGGTGGTGACGGCCGAGCTGCCGTTGCTACGCCGCACCTCGTAGACGTCCAGCTGCGGGACCTGCGGGAAGCAGCCCCACAGCGCGTGCCCGGTCATCACGAAGTCCAGGTCCAGTCCGACCAGCAGCCCCATCAGCTCGGCCACGGTGCCCTCGTCCACTTTGGCGAAGGCGTCGTCCAGGAGGATCAGCCGCAGGGCCCGGCCGTCGTCGCCCAGGCTGGTCAGGTAGCCGTCGGCGGCGGCGAACAAGGTCACGTAGGAGACGAAGCGGGTCTCGCCCTGGGACAGCTTGGCCCGCCGGGACAGTCGACGCGTTTGGCCTTCCTCGGGCCCCAGGATGCTCACGTTCACCTCGTGCCACTGCCGGTAATCCAGTGCGGCGGCCAGGTGGGCGGCGTAGCCGCTACTCGGATCGGCAGCATGGAACTCCTCGACCCGCTGCCGCAGCAGTTCAGTCAGCTCGGTGTTCTGGGCTTCGGAGCGGACCGCATCCGAGGTCGCCACCAGCTCCAGGATCCGGCCCAGCGCCGCGTGCTCTTCGTGCAGGCCCCAGCCCAGCCGGACCCCGATCCCGTTGCTGGTCGTGATCCCCCTCAGGCTCTTGTTCATGGCCCCGACCAGCTGGTCAGCCTGACTGACCCGGCGGCGCAACTCCTCGGCCACCCCGCCGAGGACGAAGCGGGTGAACACCTCCCGCTCCCGTTCGCTCAGTGCCGCCCGGCCCCTCTCCACCCGTGCGGCCAGGGTCCGGGCCGCGCCGGCCAGGGTGCGCTCGTCGCCGGCCCCGGCCACCTCGACCAGGACGACGTCGTCCTCCCGGGCGTAGCCCAC
>DASXJM010000019.1:0-2884 GCA_036497405.1 Streptosporangiaceae bacterium
GCCTGGGCCGGGCAGCCGCTGGCCACGCTGGCCCGGACCGTGCAGAGCTACACCGCCTCGGTGCTCAGGGCGTTCGCGGCCAACGGCACCCCGGTGGCCCAGGTGCAGATCGGCAACGACGTCACCCAGGGGCTGCTGTGGCCCACCGGCCAGCTGAGTGCGGGCCCGGGCCAACCGGGCTGGGGTCCGCTGGCCACCCTGCTCAAGGCGGGGGTGGCGGGCGCGCGGGCCGGCAATCCAGCCCGGAACCCGCTGACGGTCCAGATCGGCATCGACGCCGGCGCTGACACCACCAGCTCACTGGACTTCTTCGATCATGTCGAGGCCCAAGGCGTGACCTTCGATCAAATCGGGGAAACCTACTCGCCCTGGACACAGGGGCCACTGACCAGCCTCGATACCACGCTGCGGGCCCTGATCGCCCGGTTCGGTAAGCCGGTGGTGATCAGCGCGGGCCAGTTCCCCTACGCCGACGTCACCGGGTACGGGAGCTACTCCGACACCGTGCCCTACCCGGACACGCTGCCCGGGTACCTGATCACCCCGGCCGGGCAGGCCAGCTACGAACGCGACCTGGTGTCGCTGCTGGCCGCGCTGCCCGGCGGGCGGGGCCGGGGCGCGTTCTACCTGGGGCCGCAGACCGCCAGCGCGCTGGGTGAGTTCACCCCGGCGGGCGCGGCCGAGCCCGCCGTCGACGCCTACCGGGTCGGCTCCGGAGCGGCCGGCCAGGACCCGGGCGTGCCGCCGGTCAGCGCGGTGCCGTCCGGGACACCGGCCGCCCAGCCGTCCCAGCCCGCGACCACCGGGAACGCCGCCCTGCCGGGGACCCTGCCGCCGCTGCCGTCCGGGCTGAACGCGGCCATCGGCGCCCACGTCAGCGCCAACTCCGGCGCGACCCCGGGCACGTCGCTGGCCAACGTCGCCGACGGCGACGGGACGACCCGCTGGTGTCCGTCCAGCCCGGGCGTCCACCAGGTCACCGTGGACCTGGGCCACGTCGAGGACGTGACCGGCACCGGGATCACGTTCTCCGGCCAGCAGTCCGGTGACGGCGCCACCTACAGCGTGTCGGCCGGGGTCAGCCGCCCGGGCCAGAGCGCGTTCCCGCACCAGGCGGCCAGCGGACATAACGACATCGCCCCTGGCGCCCGGTACCTGTTCTCCGGGTCGGCGGCCGACGTGAGCGCCACCGTGCCCGCCCGGTACCTGACCCTGACTTACCAGGTGCCGCGGGAGGAGAACATCTGCGTGCAGGAGTTCCGGGTGTTCGTGCCGGCCAGCGGGCAGCAGGCGGCCAGTCTGGAGACCGGGTCCGACCTGTCCACGCTGCTGTCCGACACCGGCA
Source organism: Streptosporangiaceae bacterium (assembly GCA_036497405.1). Classification (GTDB taxonomy): domain Bacteria; phylum Actinomycetota; class Actinomycetes; order Streptosporangiales; family Streptosporangiaceae; genus Bog-532. The sequence goes on from DASXJM010000019.1 coordinate 1,346, forward strand.
CCTACACCCTGGACGGGCAGAGCGAGCCGATCCTGAGCATCTTCCGCAGCGGCGGCCTGAACTACGTGCGCCTGCGGCTGTGGGTCAACCCGGTGTCCGGGTACTTCGGGGTGCCGTCGGCGTCCCCGTTCTGCGCGGCCAGCGCCTGCCCGGACCTGGCCAACGACCTGGCCATGGCCAGCCAGGTCAAGGCGGCCGGGATGAAGATCCTGCTCGACATCCACTACTCCGACACCTGGGCCGACCCGCAGCACCAGAACGTGCCCGGCGCCTGGCTCGGGGAGACCCTGCCCCAGCTGGCCGCCTCGACCCAGAGCTACACCAAGTCGGTGATCCAGGCGTTCGCGGCCAACGGAACGCCGGTGTCCCAGGTGGCGATCGGCAACGAGATCACCGAAGGCATGCTGTGGCAGTTCACGCAGCTCTCCGGGCCGACAGTGGCGGGGGCCACGACGATCCCGGTGGACAGCGCCAGCGGCATCAGTGCGGGCGACACCCTGTACATCGACTCGATTCCCAACAGCAACAGCGTGGCCGGGGTGGCCGACCCGGACACCGACATCGCCACGGCCAAGGCGGTCAGCGGGAACACGATCACCCTGACCCGGCCGCTGGCCCACGCCCACGCGGCCGCCGCCACCGTGCAGGATGTGCAGGACTCCGGGCACCTGCTGTTCAACGACAGCACCGGCAGCGCCGACTGGAACTCGCTGACCACGCTGATCAAGGCGGGGGTGGCCGGGGCCCGGGCCGGTAACCCGGCCGGGAATCCGCTGCTGATCCAGCTGCACATCGACCGGGGCGGCGACAACGCGGCCGCCACCGACTTCGTGTCGCACATGGTGGCGGCGGGAGTGAAGTTCGACGTGATCGGGCTCTCCTACTACCCCTGGTACCACGGGCCGATGACCGCGATGAAGGCCAACCTGACCGCGCTCATCGACCGGTTCGGCAAGTACGTGATGATCGCCGAGGACCAGTTCCCGTACAACCCGATCGGCGGCTACGGCCAGTACAACGCGGCCAACGCCAACTACCCGGACACGCTGCCCGGCTATCTGGTCACGCCGGCCGGACAGGCTTCCTATCAGCGGGACCTGGTGTCGCTGGTGGCCTCGCTGCCGGGCCACAGGGGCCTGGGCGTCTTCTACTGGGACGGGGACAGCGACAGCTACCAGGGCATGTTCGCCTACCCCGGCATCGCCCAGCCGGTCATCGACGCCTACCAGATCGGGACCACGCCGTAGCGCCCGCTAGCGCGGGGCCGGGCATGGGCCGTCACTATGCTCATGGCCCGTGCCCGGCGACCTGATCGGTGACCCATTATGGGCGGGTTCGCGTTGGCTCCGCAGGTCAGCGGCCGTGGCCGGGACCGTGGCTGAGCACCTGGCCGCGATCAGCTGACTACGAGCTGGGGTAGCTGTCGGGCTCGGTGCGGTAGCGCCGTCCGGCCGGGGTGGTCCAGATCAGCACGCCGGGCCGGGGCTGTTCGAGGCGCCAGCCCTCGGCCTGTTTACCGCGATGGTGGCGTCGGCAGAG
>DASXJM010000020.1:0-1836 GCA_036497405.1 Streptosporangiaceae bacterium
GGCCTGCGGATCGGGACCGCTGATCAAGACCTGCCCGGCCGAGACGGCGCGCATGGCCCCACCGTAGAGGCTGATCGGCGGCAGGTCGGGATGCCCGCTGTTGGCCCCGGCCACCATGAACACGTGGATGTCGTAGGGACCCTCGTCGCAGCGGCTGGAGCGGGCCCGGCCGACGGTCTGCTCGTCCGGGTTCCAGGCCTGGGCGGCCAGTTCCCCGGCCAGGCCGGGGCGGCCGTGGAAGTCCAGTTCGACGCAGGCGTGGTCGAGCAGGTGGCCGCCGACGCCGGGCCGGTCGGCGGTGATCTCGATGCCGAGACCGCGCAGGTGGCCGGCGGGGCCGATCCCGGAACGCTGCAGCAGGGCCGGTGAGTGGTAGGCCCCGGCCGCGACGATGACCCGGCCGGCCCGGATCATGGCCGGCTGGCCGTCGGGGCCGGTGACCTCGACTCCGGTGACGACGCCGTCCCTGGTCAGGACGCGGTGGGCCAGGACGCCGCCCACGATGGTCAGGCCGGGCCGGTCGCGGACCGGGTCGAGGAAGGCGAAGGCGGCGTTCCAGCGCACGCCGTCGGCGATGTTGACCGGCATCGGGCCGATCCCGGTCCCGGCCTGGAGGTCGTCGAGGTCGTCGGCGAAGGGCAGGCCGGTGCGGACCCCGGCGTGGACGAAGGCGGCCTGGGCCACGGTGAGCTCGTCCATCCGGTAGCGGCGAACCCGGAACCGCTCGTGGGCCCAGTCCAGCAGCGGCTCGACCGTGGCCGCGTCCCAGCCGGGGTTGCCGGCCGCGGCCCAGCCGTCGTAGTCGGCCCGGGCGCTGCGGGAGACCGTGCAGCCGTTGTGGGCCGAACAGCCGCCCACGATGCGGGCCCGGGGCAGGTCCAGTGACTGGGGCGGGGCCGAGGTCAGGTCCCAGTCGTGGGACAGCGGGATCGACTTGGCGTCCAGCATGTCGCCGGGCCAGGCCGCGGGGTCGAATGGCCCGTAGTCCGGGCCCGCGTCCAGGAGCAGCACCGGCTCGTCGCTGTGCTCGGCCAGCAGGCCGGCGCAGGCGGCGCCGCCGGTCCCGGCCCCAATGACGACGGTGCCGGTGTGGCTGGGCAGGGAACTGGTCATGACGAAGTCCTTCCCGCTCGGGCTCGGTGGGCTGGGTGGGGGCTGGCTCAGGCGATGTGCAGGACGGTCCCGGCCGCGACCACGTTGCGGTGCTCGGCGGCCAGGCCCGAGTCGGTGACGATGAGGTCGGCGGCGTCCAGGGCGGCGATGCGGGCGAACGCGGTCTGCCCGAACTTCGATGAGTCGCAGGCCACGATGCAGCGGCTGGACGAGGCCAGGGCGGCCCGCTTGACCGCGGCGTCCTCGACGTTCCACTCGGTCAGGCCGGCCGAGGCGTCGACGGCCGAGACGGTCATGACGTAGGTGTCGAACCGGTGGTCGGCCAGGGTGCGCTCGGCGGCCGGCCCGGTCAGCGACAGCTCGCCGGGCCGGATCAGGCCGCCGGGCACCATGACCCGGGTGTTCGGTGAGGAGGCCAGGATGTCGGCCACCCGCATGTTGAGCGCGCAGACCGTGAGGTTGCGGCCGGCGATGGCCTCGGCGATGGCGGCGCCGGTGCTGCCCCCGTCCAGGACCACGGTCTGCCCGTCGGCCAGCCGGTCGGCGACCTCGGCGGCGATGGCCCGCTTGGCGTCGGGGTGGAGCCGGGCCCGGAGGGTGAAGGGCGGCTCGAAGCTGCCGCTGGCGGTGCGGGTGGCGCCGCCGTGGGTCCGGCGCAGCAGGCCTTCGGCTTCCAGCTGGGCCAGGTCCCGGCGGATGGTCATCTCGGAGACCGAGAACCGG